>NZ_FNDI01000006.1:242996-367008 GCF_900100565.1 Paraburkholderia steynii
AAGAACACGGGCTGGCGGTGTTAGCCGCTTTCTTTTGCCTACTTTTCTTTGCGGCGGCAAAGAAAAGTAGGTGCCGCCCCGCACAGGGGCGACGCGTGAAGCACGCTAACGAATCGCGGATGCCAGCAAAAAACCAGCAAACCACCCAGCGTCGCAGACAACAAAAACCCCCTACCGTGCTCTCACAACAATCTGCGCCAACGCATCCCTCTCAATCTTAACGAGCGAAGCCCGAGCCAGGGCAAACTCACCAGCACTACACACCTGGCGCCCAAACCGGGCACTCAAACGCCGCGAAATCTGCACAACCCGCGTAGCGGAATCAAACACATACCGCGATTCATAATCAAAAAACCGGTCCCGCACGACAACATCCTGCGGCATATCAGTAACACGAACACTATCCGGCAACGCAATCTGCGCCACCTCATCAAAATCGCCGCCAATACAGACCCAGGGCTGCGTCCGCTCCGGCTCGGCGAGCCAGGCCTGCACCTGCGTCGCGATCCCCCCCGACAAACTCGTCAACGCAGGCAACGCCGTCGTGCCGTCGGGCCACGTGAAGTGCTCCAGCGAACCGTGCATGGAAGTCGTAAACGGCCCCATGGTCGGCGTCACTTCGCCAGGCTGCATCCGTGCAATCCCATGCAACCCCGTCTGCCGCAAACGATCAGCGGCAATCAGTTGCCAGCGCTGCCGCGTCGCGCGTCGAAACACATTGCGCTCGAGTTCTGCCGACACCCCCACATCCTCCACGCGATACGTGAACGCCGCCGTGCCAGTCCGGTCGATATCGATCTCGAGCCGCACGTTGCGCCCGCGTTCCTGCGTCGCGGGCGTGCGCGCGAGCACGCCATCGTCGACCAGCAGCACCGGCCGGTCCATCGCGCCCGGCGGCAGATAACCGAAGCCGATACCGCCCGCCGTCGTATCCGCATACAGGCGCAATGAAGGTATCCACGTGATCGCATGATTGATCGCGCTTGCGCCATAGCCAGGCACATCGGGCAGCGTATAGACGGGCCCCAGGTTGAGCAGCACAGCCTGACTGTCGATGCCCACCGCCGCGAGCATCGCGCCATACAGCGCAACGTGATCCTTGCAGTCGCCATAGCGGTTGCGCAGGATATCGCTCGCCTTGTGCGGCACGGCAGCCGTCTCGCCCAAAAACAGCGCGACATAGCGAATGTTCAGGCGTACCCAGTCGTACAGAATCTGCGCCTTCACGCGCGGATCGTCAGTCTGCGCCGTCAACGCCTGCGCAAGCTGCGCAATCGCAGGATCGCGCCACGTCGGGTCCAGCGCCGCGTTCCGATAGCGTTCGGCAAACGATGCGAAGTCGCGCGTCGTCGAGACCATCAGACGGTCGCCCCACGTCGCGTAGCCGACGGCGCCCGACTCGATGGGCGCATACGGCCCATGCCGATACTCGAACGTATAACGCGTGCGGCCGTTCTCCGTCACGGGCGGCAGCGCGACATAGCCGCGCGCGTCGGCGTACAGCGGGACGTCGGCGGGCAAGTCGAAGATCAGTTGCTGCATGTCGACGGGCCCGCGCGTCGGCTCGACGAAATAGGCGAACGTGCCGCCTTGCAACGGCAGCGCGCGCGTCTTGCGAAACGCCAGATGCACGCGCGAGCCCGGCTCGACGCCCGGAAAAATCACCGTACGCAGCACGCCGTCCTGGAAGGTCGGCGCGCCCGCCGAGCGCGGCTCCTGCACGTCGCGAATGCCCTCCGGTCCTACCGGATGCGCGACGCCGTTGGGATCGATCGTTTCCGCTGCGAGCAGTTGCACCTGCTCGATATCCTTGTTGAACCACACATAGCGCTGCGCGATATCGTCGACGCCGCTGGTCGTGTTCGCGCGCAGCACCGTATCGTCGTGTTCCTCGATCGAGCCGTCCTTCTGTACGACGAACAGATGCACGTCGCGCTCGATCGTCGATGGCGGAATGTCGTCGCCTGCGACCCGTTCCTGCGCGTGCGCGGCGCCCGCGCCGTATGCGCAGACGATCAGCGGCAACACGGCCGCCGCGCGCAAGCGGTGCGCTCGCCGGCTCATGCCTCGCGCACCGTGTGACGACGCCCTGCGAGATTCGCGCGCGCGCCGCGCTGCATGCGCCACGCACGCGGGCTCATGCCGAACTCGACGCGAAACGCGTGATTGAAATTGGACACGTCGTTAAAGCCGCTATCGAGTGCGATATCGACGATCTTCGTGTCCTCGTCGGCTAGACGCAGCGCTGCATGGCGCAGGCGCGCGCGCAGCACGTATTGATGCGGCGTCACGCCCGTGACGCGCTCGAACGTGCGCAGAAAGTAGAAGTCGGACAGATCGCACATTTGCGCGAGACTCGCGAGCGTATGCGGCGCATCGGGCGTTTCGTCGATCAGGCGCACGGCCTGCGTGACGCGCGACCATGCGGACGCGCTCGTCGTCACGACACGCCGCTTCGCATCCGCCTGCGTCGCCCGCAGCGTGGCCCCGGCCAGTTCGACAGCGAGTTCGTTCCAAGCCGTACACGACGCGCTTTCCGTCGCCCCGGCGCACGCACGCGCGATCAGGCCGGAAAACGCGCGCAACGGCGGCATGCGGCCATGCCGGAACGACGTATCGGAACGAGCGAAGCCCGCATCGGCGGCGAGTTGCTCAAAGTACGCAGGCTGATAGTGAAACGACACGCAACGGTCGCCGGGCGCATGCCGATGTCCGCATTCGAAGCACTCGCCCGCATTGCCGAGCAGCAGCGACCCCGGCGTGAGCAGCTCGCGCCCCGCTGCCGACAGGTAGCCGAACGCGCCCGCCGCCACGATCGCGATGCAGACGCCCGCGTGACGTTCCTCGAACGGCCTGTCACGCGGACCGAAGGTACACAGCACGTCCATCGCCGACCAGCCGTCGCCCGCGGCAAGCGCGCGCATCTGCGTGTTGCCGGGCGCGCCGAGCGTGTCGCGGCGTGCGAGCGCGGCTTCGAGATCGACGGCAATTTTTCCCAAGATGTCACCTCGGCAGGTCCGTATGCTCGTTTTATCACAACGGCGGCAGGCGCGGCGCGACGCGTTCGCCACCCTTTTCAACCCGCTTCAGCATACGGAGCAACCCGCAATGAATGCATTGGATCACGGTCCCGCTGCCGGATTTCATGCAGCACTCGCCGCGCCCGGCCGCGCGGCTGACATCGATGCCGCCGACGACCTCTACGGCTGGCTCATCGGCAGTTGGGACATGGACGTGCTGCACTATCGCGTCGACGTGCGCGAGCGGCATCTGACGGGCGAAATTCACTTTGGCTGGGCGCTCGAAGGGCGTGCTGTGCAGGACGTGTGGATCATGCCGCGCCGTGCGGATCGCGGCGCGCGCAACGACGACGGTTTCGACATGTACGGCACGACGCTGCGCGTATGGGACCCGTCGATCGAAGCGTGGCGCGTCACCTACATCAATCCCGCGAATGGACAGCGCGACGAACTGACCGGCCGCAAAATCGGCGGCGATATCGTGCAGATCGGTACGCATGCGAACGGTACGCCGATCCGCTGGAACTTCACCGACATCACCGATGATTCGTTCCGCTGGACAGGCGTTGCGCTTGCCGCCGATGGCGTCACGTGGAATCTGGAAGGCGAATTCGTCGCGCGGCGCAGGCGCGGCTAGCGCATTTGCAGCGGGCCGCGCGCACGGACTAGGCCTGTCGCAATTCCGCGCCCTCGTCCTTCGACAGCTTCACGAAGAAGAACAGCGAGCACAGCACGGCCGCGCCGACAACAAAGAACGCGGGCGAGAAATCGCGCGCGGTGAGATGTGCGGCGCTGCCGCCATGCAGATGCGCGGTCAGCGCGAGCAGCGACGCGCCGAACGCGACGCCGAGACTCACGGAGAGCTGCTGCGCCATGCCGGAGAGCGCCGTCGCGCGGCTCATCTTCGGCTTCGGCATGTCGGAGTAGCCGAGCGTGTTGAGCGTGACCATCGCGAGCGAATTGAACAGGCCGCCCACCAGCAGCGTGCAGAAGATCAGCAGATGCGGCGTGCTGGGCTTGAACAGCCCATAGCACGCATAGAAGCAGCCCGTCATGCAGGTCGCGACGATCAGCAGCGTGCGAAAGCCGATGCGCTGAATCGCCTTGGTCATCACGCCGCGCACCGCGAGCGAACCGACCGCCGTCGCGACGCTCAGCGACCCCGACGTGAGCGGCGACAGGCCAAAGCCCAGTTGCAGCATCAACGGCATCAGGAACGGCGATGCGCCAATGCCGATGCGCAGCGGCATGCCGCCGAGCACGGCCGTCCGGTACGCCTTGTAGCGCAGCAGCAAGGGATCGATGATCGCATCGACGTGACGGCGGCTATACAGCCAATACAGCAGCATCGACAGCGCGCCCGTGCCCGTGAATGCGAACGTCACCCATTGCGGCACGAGCCCACGGCCGGCCGTATCCAGCCCGCCGACAAGACCCACGAGACCCGTCGACAGCAGTACGAAGCCAGGCAGATCGAAGCGCTCGTCGATGCGTTCGTGCGTGTCGTCGATGAACGCGAGCGCGCACAGCACGCCGATCACGCCGAACGGCACGTTCAGCAGGAAAATCCAGCGCCACGACGTGATCGTCACCACCACGCCGCCGAGCAGCGGACCCGCGAGCCGCCCTACCGCACCCGGCACCGTGAACCACACCATCGCGGCGACCATCCGCGCGGGCGGCACGCTGCGCAGCAGGATCAGCCTGCCGACGGGCACCATCATCGCGCCGCCCATGCCCTGCAGCACGCGGAACACAACGAGCTGCGGCAGCGATGTCGCGATCCCGCACAGCGCCGAAGCCAGAGAAAACAGCCCGATGGCCGAGCAGAACACGCGACGCGCGCCAAAGCGGTCGGCAAGCCAGCCGCTCGCCGGCAGGAACACGGCGAGGCTGAGCAGATAGGAAGTGATCGCGAGATTCAGATGCAGCGCCTCGACGCCGAGCGAACGCGCGATGGAAGGCAGCGCGGTCGCCATGATCGACGTATCGAGGTTTTGCAGGAACAGCGGACAGGCAACGATCAGCGGAATGATGCGGGCGCGGTCGGTCATCCCGTTCTTTTACCGCAAAACAGCCGCCGATGGCGAGTCCAGCGGCACGCGCGGTGTTACGGTTTGTTGCGCCCGCTACGGCCCGACGAGGCACGTCTTGTACGCACGGTGCCCGTCAGCGCGCGTCTTCTTCGAGCGCGCGCCGCAACGAAAGCGCGATGCCGCGTGCCGCGAGCGTCACTTCATCGAGCGAAGGGAACGACGGCGCGATGCGCAGGTGCCGGTCTTCGTCGTCGCGTCCGTAGGGATACGCGGCGCCCGCTGGCGTCAGCACGAGACCCGCCTCGGCCGCGAGCGTGACCGTGCGTTTCGCATACCCCTTCGGCACGTACAGGCTGATGAAATACCCGCCTTCGGGACGATTCCACGACACGCCGGGAATATCGGCGAGCAGCGCTTCGAATGTCGAGACCACGGCGTCGAACTTCTGACGCAGCAGCGCGCGATGCTTCGCCATCAGGCGTTCGAGCCCTTCTCGGTCGCGCAGAAAGCGCACGTGCCGCAACTGGTTCAACTTGTCCGGACCGATCGTGCGCACGCTCATATGCTTTTGCCACCAGCCGATATTGCGCTGCGACGCCGCGAGAAACGCGATGCCGCCGCCCGCCACCGTGACCTTCGACAGCGACGCGAACACCAGCGCGCGGTCCGCATGCCCCGCCCGTTCGCACAGGTCGACGATGTTGGGCGTGCTACGCGGCGTGTCCGTCAGATGATGAAAACGGTACGCGTCGTCCCAGAAGAGGCGGAAGTCGCTCGCGGCAGCGGGCAGCGCGGCGAGTCGCTCGACCGTTTCGCGCGACCAGATCGCGCCGCTCGGGTTGCTGTAGAGCGGCATGCACCAGATGCCCTTGATCGAAGCGTCGTTTTTTACGTGCGCTTCCACGGCGTCCATGTCGGGGCCGTCCTGCGTCATCGGTACGGGAATCATGCGGATGCCGAGCGCCTCGCAGATCGCGAAATGCCGGTCGTAGCCGGGCACCGGGCACAGGAACGCCACCTCGCCCTGCTTGCTCCACGGCGCGTGCCCCGGCATGCCGTGCAGCATCGCGAACGCGAGCGCATCGTGCATCAGTTCGAGGCTCGAATTGCCCGCCGCGACCACTTGCGCCGTATCGACATCCAGCAGTTGCCCACCGAACTCGCGCGCCTCGGGCAAGCCCAGCAAGTGCCCGTAGTTGCGGCAGTCGATGCCGTCGCGCGACACGTACCCGGCTGTGCCCGCTTCGTCGAGCAGCGCGCGCGACAGGTCGAGTTGCTCGGGCGACGGCTTGCCGCGCGACATGTCGAGCCGCATCGCAAGCTGCCGGAATTCGTCGTAAGTGGAAGGCGTCGCCATGATGTTCCCGGATGAGCGCGCTCGCGTCGGGTATCGAGCGCAGTGTATGAAGCCAGTATGCCGCCGCCCCTGAGTTCAGACAAACGCGTTATATTGAACATTTCGATCAATATTTCTGATACGTACTTCAAGGGGATGCAAGCGGATGAAAGCCCTCGATCTCGACGTGCTCGCGATGTTCGTCGCCATCGCCGACACCGGCAGCTTCGTGCGCGGCGCGGCGCTCGTGCATCGCTCGCAGTCCGCGCTGAGCATGCAGATCCGTTCGCTCGAAACCGCGCTCGGCAAGCCGCTGTTCGTGCGCGGCCCGCGCAGCGTGACGCTCACGCAGGACGGCCAGGTGATGCTCAGCTACGCGCGCCGCATGCTCGCGCTGCGTGACGAAGCGTGGGCATCCGTCGTGCATCCCGACGTGAAAGGCCGCGTCGCGATCGGCGTACCGGACGATTACGCGTCGTCGCTGCTGCCATCCGTGCTGCGCAACTTCTCGGCAACCTATCCGAAGGTCGAAATCCAGGTGGTCGGCCTGCCGAGCAACGCGCTCGAGCCGCTACTGAAGGACAACAAGATCGACCTCGCATGCGTGACGCGCGTGAAGGGGCTGGCGGGCGAATTTATCCGGCTCGAGCCGATGGTGTGGGCAGGCACATCCACGGCGGGACGCGAAGTGTGGAAGGAGCGCCCGCTGCCTATCGCGCTGTTCGGCGTGGGCAGCGTCGCGCGCTCGAATGCGATTCAGACGCTGGAGCGCGCGAAGATCACCTATCGCACGTCGTATGAAAGCCCGAGCCTGATGGGACTGTTCAGCATGGTCGACGCGGGCCTCGCGGTCGCGCCGCTCGCGCGCTGCGCGGTGCCCGAGCGATTCGTCACGCTCGGCCGCCAGCATGGCCTGCCGAAGCTGCCGGAGCTGGAGATCATCCTTGCGCGCAGCGCGCGCTCGAACCGGCCGCCGTGCGACTATCTGGCCGAACAGATCCTCAGCGAACTGCGCGACTGAATAGATTCGCGCGGCGTGCGCTTCACATCGCCGCGATCAATCGTTGCCGCGCCGCGCGATAAGCGCCGCTATGCACGCCCAAATCCCGCGCTGCGTCCAGCAGGCCGTCGCGTGCCTGTGTGCTGGGGGCATCGTCGGGAAGCCATGTGTCGAAGTCGGCCTGCGAGCCATGCTGCCCGGCAGCGCTCCGCGTACGCAGATGCGCGTCAGCGAGCATGCGCTCTTCCCACACCATCAAATGCGCGAGCCGCGCGCAGCGGCTCGCGCGCGCTGTGAACTGCGGCTCGAAATGCGTCTGCGCGATCCAATCGGGGAGTTGCTCGCCCGGCATCGGACGCGCGATCCCGTAGCCCTGCGCGAGATCGACACCGAAGATCCGCAGCGCATCGAGCAGCGCCGGGTCTTCGACGCCCTCGACCACCACCGCCTTGCCGAGCGCCTGCCCGAGCCGCGTCAGATGATGGATGAACGGCAGCACGTCGGCGGCGTCATGATCCTGCAGATCCGCGATGCTACGGTCGATCTTCACGCAATCGAACGGCAACTCGCGCAGCCGGCTCAGGCTGCTATGCCCTGTGCCCAGATCGTCCTGCGCGAAGTCGACGCCGAGCGTCTTGTAACCCGCGATCTGCTTATCGAGCTCGACGCCCTGCGGCAGCGCGCCGGACTCCAGGATTTCGAGCATCAGCTCGCCCGCCTCGCAGCCGAATTCATCGAACGCGGTGCGCGTCGCGTCGAAGTAGCGCGAATCGCAGAGCGCGGCTGGCGGCAGATTGACGGACACGACGACGTCGATGCCCACGCGCCGCCATGCGTTGCGCTGCGTCAGCACCTGCGCGAGGCCGCGCATATACAGCACGAGATGGTCGTCGCTGCACAGCGACGGCAGAAACTGGCCTGGCGCGATCGGCACGTCGCCGTCGCGCAGCCGCGCGAGCGCCTCGACCTTCGTCACGCGGCCGACGCGCAGGTCGAGTAGCGGCTGATAGTGCATGCACAACGCGTCATCGCGCAGCATGTCGGCCCATCGCCGAGGCGCGGGGCGAGGCGCCGCAGCGGAGCCGGTTGAAGTTGATCTGCTCATAAATGGTCTGGCCGAAATGTTGGGGAAGCATGTGCGCAAGTCGCCACATGTGCGGCGTGGATCGGCGATGTGATCACCTTGATACGGAATGCCAGGCAATCATGGATACCTACCATTCCTTGAATGCGCCAGATCGAGGACGCTGACCAATATCAATGCCTTCAGCGGACACAGTGCCGACAATCTCTTCATCGGCTAGCTCATAGTCGACGAGGCGGGCGCATAACACTCCACAGTGCGCGACGTCTCTTCGGGCTCCGCAGTTCCCCGGCTGCGGAGCCCCTTTTTTTCCACGTCTAGCAACGCGCGCTGCGTATGGAGCGGGCACGCCAGCACACTAGCGGAGCGCCTCGTTGAAGTGACCGACTTCGGCGGCAATCGTCGAGTGATAGCACTCGGGCAAGTCGCTCGTGCGCGGTTCGTTCAACACTCTCCTGATGCGTGCGTCGAATTCGGCCCTGACCTCGGCTCGCGTCGCCGGCATCAGACTAACGAGAATCGCCTCCAGCAATTCACCGGCCACGATCAGCCGCGCGCCATACTGGATCAGGGCATCGCTTTGCAGCGACGAAAGCTGCGTGAGCAGATCGACAGACGAGCCGGCGCTCGTGCCGTCGTCGCCACAGGCGGCACGATGAATGGAAGATGCTTGCATCGATGTTTCCCTGACGTTCAAAACGATTCCCAATCGCCATCGGCGGATACGGTCTCTTTTGCCGCTGCGGGCTTCGCGGCGGGTTCGACGCGGCGCACAGCCAGGGCATGCTTCGCGGCGGCGACGGGCGCGCGCACGGCGCGCGGCAGCAACACGGCAGGCGCGGCGCTGGGCGCCTCGGCGAGCCTGAAGACGGTGATCGCGCCCGTCATCTGCATGGCCTGCTCTTCGAGCGCCTGCGCTGCCGCTGCTGACTGCTCGACAAGCGCCGCGTTCTGCTGCGTGACCGTGTCGATCTGGCTGATCGCCTGGCTCACCTGCCCGATGCCCTGGCTCTGCTCTTCCGACGCTGCCGAAATCTCACCGACGATATCGGACACCTGCTTGATCGCGCGCATCACCTGGCCCATCGTCGAGCCGACTTCTTCAGCCTGGCGCGAGCCGTCCTTGACGAGCGTGGTTGACGATTCGATCAGGTCCTTGATCTCCTTCGCGGCCGACGACGAACGTTGCGCGAGCGAGCGCACTTCACCCGCGACGACGGCGAAGCCGCGCCCCTGCTCGCCCGCACGCGCTGCTTCGACAGCCGCGTTCAATGCGAGGATGTTGGTCTGGAATGCAATGCCTTCGATCAGCGTCGTGATCTCGGCGATCTTCGCGGAGCTTTCGCTGATGTTGCCGATCGTGCGCATCATCGCCTGCACCGCGTCGTTGCTCGCATCGGCCATCGAGCGTGCGTTGGCCGACAGCGAATCGGCCTGGCGCGCGTTGTCGGCGTTCTGCTTCACCGTTTCGGCCAGTTCCGTCATCGTCGCGGCCGTCTCTTCGACGGACGCCGCCTGCTCTTCCGTGCGCGACGACAGTTCCATGTTGCCCGCCGCGATCTCGCGCGAGGCAACAGTCACCGAGTCGCTCGACGTCTTGATGCGGCGCACGGTGTCCGCAAGCTGGCCGCTCATGCGCCTCATGGCGTCGAGAAGCGAGCCGAACTCGCCCCTCACGTCGACGGTGATCGGACGGTCCAGACGGCCGTCAGCGATGTCGTTGGCGAGGTCGACCGAGCGGTTCAACGGGCGCGTGATCGCCTTCGACAGATACACCGTCGCGCCGAGACACACGATCGCGCTCGACGCCAGCATGCCCAGCGCGATCCAGAACATCTGCTTCGACGAGCGCTCGCTATCATTCGTGAAGTCTTTAGCCTGAGCCTGGTTCAAGTCCATGTCCTGCTGGATCAGCGTATTGAGCGCCTCGGCCACGCGCACCACGGAATTGCGCTGGAACTCGATAGCGCCCGCCACATCGCCCTGCTCGATCTGCGCGACCTCCTGATCGATCATTGATTTGAACGTGCTGGCCTGAGCGTGAATCTTGTCGGCGATCACCTGCTCATCGGCGCTGCTGATGCCGCCCGAATAGTATTGCGCCCAGCACGAATCCATTGCGGCCTGCAGTTCACGCACGCGCCGCAAGTTGTCCTTGTCCTGCGTCACGAGCGTCTGCCACAGCAGACGGCGGATTTCGATCTCGTGGATGCGAAACATGGCGAGCTGCGTAACGGGCACCAGATTGCCCGTGTAGGCGGTCTGCATGTTGTCGCTCATCGTTTTGACAGCACGCATGCCATACAGCGCATTGCCAACCAGTAACACGGTACACACGGCAAAGGCCGCGATGATCCTGAAGCGGATCGTTTGAAAAAACTGAGTCATTCCATTCTGCCGGATGATGGCGCTCGGGCGGCTCACCTGCCGCGCCTCGCGATTGAAGAAGAAGACGGCTCGCGCGCGCATCGCGCTGCCATCGCGGAACGCGTCTTCGTCAGGTCGCGTTCTCATGTCGATCGAGCCGCAACGAACGACATGCGTCATTCGGGGCTACTGTCCACTGCGATCGTAAGGTTGACCGGGCATGGGGGCAATGATGGATATCAATAACGAGATAAGCGGAAAATCGTGGCGTTACTCAGGATGTCTATTTATTATTTCGGCGCGTTATTCACTCGTTATTCGTAGGCGAAAGAGCGGCGAATCGACGTGCTAGCGCCGTTCAGCAAACACGTTTTCTACGTCATCTATGGATCAGGTTGCCTGTTGCGATACCTGGTTGATCGAAGGATTCGCCCGACGCGATATCGAGGTCCGCGACATCGTGTCGCACCAGGCAAGATCGAACGGGCGCCACGGCAATCCGTCGCCACGTGCAACACGTCCGTTGGAAACACTCATGTCATCCATTCCCTACACGACAGTAGCCCGCCCTACGTACGATTCAACCGAACACCCATTTTATTTTGAGACAGCGCGGGCAATACTCTCGGTCGGGAATTTGACGTAAGCGCTACAGATACATCGCAGGTTGCATTGCGACGCCAGCCCGTCTGCATCACACCCGCTGATCGTAGCCACGTCGCCCTGCCTGCGAGGAAATCATGAACGCTGACGAAGTTTTTTCGGAGATACGCGAAGTCAATCTGGCGTATCTGATGCTGGCTCAACGCCTCGCGCGCAGGAATCCCGTCGAGGCCCAAGTCCGTCTTGGCATGTCGGCGGAACTCATCACGATCATCGGCGGGCTTTCTGCCGCGCAGATCGTGCGGCTCGCCGATTCGGACGTGCTGCTGTGCGGCGTCGGTCTGCAGGAGCGGTCCATGCTGAGCGCACTCAACGACACCTTGAGCCGGCACGACATGCAGACGATGCACGCCGCGATGCTGCTCGCTCAATTGCCTGCGAGGACCGTGTGATGACCGCGCTTGCTTCGCTGAAGGCCGTCGTCGCGCGCGCAGACCCGGGACAACGGCGCCTGCTCGACGACGTCAACGAGACGTTGCTTGCAATCGAGCTGTTCGAACTCGGCGCGCGGTTGCAGGTCACGCAAGCCGAAACCACGCTGTCGCGTGACCGCCTGATTCGTCTCTATAAGGAATTGCACCGCGAATCGCCACCCAAGGGCATGTTGCCGTTTTCCGAGGACTGGTATGTGACGTGGATGCCGAACATCCACGCTTCGCTGTTCCATGCGTTGTACCGGTCCGTCTCCGCGCAGCGTGACATCAGGCGGATCGCGGCGATCATCGCGGCATACCGCCTCTATCTCGAACATGTCCCGCGCGGCACGGAGCCCGTGTTGAGCTTTACCCGCGCGTGGACACTCGTGAAATTCGTCGAGCACGACATGCTGCATCTGAGAACGTGTAGTTGCTGCAAAGGCAGCTTCCTCGTGCTCGCCTACGAGCTGGAACTCGGCTACGTCTGCGGGCTATGCAAGCCGCCTTCGCGGGCGGGAAAGACAGGCCGCCCCGCCAAAGCCGAATAACGGCCCTCGCCCCGCACGACGGGACGCACCCCGCGCGCAGACACAGGCGGCGCACCGGACATGCTATTAGTCACTGGAGATTCGAAAGTTGGACCACAACGCAATGCTTAGGGAAATACGGGAGGTCAATCTGTCATTTCTATCTCTCGCGCAGCGGCTTGCACGCATCGATAGCCCGAGGGCCATGCGTTTGCTCAGAGTCGGTGAGGAATCGGTGAAGGAGATTGCAAGCTTGCCGCCCGAACAGATCGCGAAGCTCGCCGCCACGAACATGCTGTTCTGCCGTTTCGCGCTCGACGACTGCGCGCTGCTTGCGTCGCTCGTTCACGGCGTTCAGCGCGGTGTCGAACGGCAGGCGACGGAGCCGCTCGCGGCGTAACCGCCATCCGGATCGTCATCGTCCTGTTGTGGTTGTGCGCCGCGCTTCGAGGCGGCATGACCCCGATACGAACCTGCCGCGCAACGACCAGGCATTCGCGGAGACTTCCAGATTTGAGAACGTCGTTTCCAGCCGCATGTATTGATAGTTATCCTATTCGACATATCATTGTGTGCAAGCATTCGCGAAGATCATCCGACGAAGCGTCGCATGCGATGGTCGCGCCGCGGCACAGGATTACCCGCATGATGCGCCCGCTCCCGTGTGAGCGTCGCGCTCGCAGCCCGGCGCGAGAAAGCAGCACAACCCACGGCGCATCGCCCGCTCACAATCGCGCCCATTGACGGCAACACCAGCAGACTACAACGCCGCATCACGCACGCACGCGGCCAAGGCGCGGACAGGCGCGCAGAAACGATGCGGCAGCAGGAATCCGGGCGCGCCACGCCGCAACCCGACGATCTGAACCACAACATGAATACTGTTGCCTCGCCAACCGGTCAAAGCCTTCGCACGGCATTGACGATGCTCGCCACCTTCATGGCGGGCGTGCTCGCGGCCTCGTTCACAGCCTGTCTCACCCTGCGATGGACGACGACCGTCGCGGGCGCAACCGTGCTCGCGATCCTGGTTGCGTGCATCGTGTGGTCGCATCGCGAGGAGCGGCGCAACCGCCTCGCCCGCGCACGATCGCACGAGAACGATCTGCACGGCGCAACATCCATGCAAACTTTCGACGAAGCGCGCCTGACGGCCATCATCCGCTCGTCGCGCGAGGCAATCGTGACGATCGACGCCATGCAGCGCATCGTCCTGATGAACCCGATGGCGGAGGAACTGCTAGGTTGCGATGCGGCAAAGGTCATAGGCGGCCCGCTCTCGCGCTTCATCCCCGAACGGTTTCGCATCGCGCATGCGAAGCATGTCGAGCATTTCGGCGCGACGAGCGGGTCCGACCGGCGCATGGGCAGCCCGCGCGTGCTGTATGCGTTGCGCGCCGACGGTCGCGAGTTCCCTATCGAAGCGTCGATTTCGCAAAGCCAGTATGGCAACGAGAAGCTCTACACCGTGATGCTGCGCGACATCACCGGGCGCATGCGCGCCGAAGAAGCGCTCAGGCAGTCGCGCGAGGACCTGCGCGAGTTGTCGGCGAACCTGCAACGTGTACGCGAGGAAGAGAAGGCGCACATCGCGCGCGAGTTGCACGACGATCTCGGGCAATCGCTGACTGCGCTGAAAATGGACCTGTCGGTGATCGGGCATGCGCTGGAAAGCGAGGGGATCGACAACGCCTACGTGCATGAGCGGCTGCAGGCGATGGCGCGCGTGATCGACGCGACCGTTGCGTCCGTGCGGCGGATCGCGGCAAACCAGCGGCCCGCAATGCTCGACGATCTCGGCCTCGTCGCGGCGATCGACTGGCTCGCCGACGATTTCTCCCAACGCTATGGCATCCGCGTCGCGCGCCGGCTCGAGGTTGGATCGGCAGCGTTTTCGCACGGTGCAGCGACGGCGATTTTCCGTATCGTCCAGGAAGCGCTGACGAATGTCGCGAAACATGCACAAGCGTCGCTCGTCACGCTCGCGATGCGGGTCGACGGCGAGCACTGCACGCTCGACATCGTCGACGACGGCCGCGGCCTGCCCGCCGTCGAACACGCGCGTGATCCACGCACCGGCAGGAATTTCGGGCTGCTCGGCATTCGCGAGCGGGTCCATATGCTCGGCGGCACGCTATCGACGGGCGAGCCCGGCCACGGCTTCAACCTGTCCATCACGTTTCCGCTCGACGCATTGCAATCTGAAGAGACGCAGCCATGATCCGCATTCTCATCGCCGACGACCACGCGCTGATACGCGAAGGTCTGCGCCACATCCTGAAGGGCTCACCCGAGTTCGAAGTGGCCGGCGAAGCCGCGGACGCGGCCAGCACGATCGCGCTCGTGCGCTCGACGGATGCGCACATCCTGATCCTCGACCTGTCGATGCCGGGACGCAACGGCGTCGAAATGATCCCGCAAATCAGGGCCACCAATCCCGCCCTCCACATCCTCGTGCTGACGATGCACGGCGAGCATCAGTACGCGGTGCGCGCGTTCAAGGCGGGCGCGTCCGGCTATCTGACGAAGGAAAGCGCGAGCGGCGAACTGGTGAGCGCGTTGACGAAGATCGCGGGCGGCGGCGTCTATATGAGCCTTTCGATGGCCGAGCGCTTTGCGCGCAACCTGCACGAGCCGCTCGAGATGCTGCCGCATCAACGGCTGAGCGACCGCGAGTTCGACGTGTTCCGCCGCATCACGGCAGGCCAGACGATCGGCGAGATCGCCACGCAGTTGTGCGTCAGCACCAAGACGATCAGCACCTACAAGGCGCGCATCCTCGACAAGATGCAGATGCCGCACGGCGCGGCGCTGGTGCGCTATGCAATGCGCCACAAGCTGTTCGACGACAGCGAAGAGCCGTGAACGGGTCCGATGTAGGCGACACCCTACACGCGCTCCGATTGACTGACCGCAGATTCATTCGCCGCCGATTCAATTTTGAAACAGCACCCAACATACTTTCAGCATTGACATTGCGTGCCGTGCTGTCCAACTGCAGCGACGCGGACGCCGTACGACACCATTTCATCGCGCGTGCATCATGGCCCGCGCGCGCATTCCCGAAAAGGAAGCCACCATGCTACTCGCCGATGCACCGACGATCACGCCCCCGCCGTTCACACAGGCAACCGACTTCGTGCGCAGGTTCCAGCCAGGCGGCACGCAGCATCCCGCGCCGCGCTGTTCGCAATGTGCGATCAGCCCGCTCTGCAATCCTGGCGAACTGAGCGCCGAGGAACTCGCGCAAGTCGATTCGCTGGTTCAGGAAGTGCGCACCGTGCAGCGCGGCGCGAGCCTCTATCGCGCGAACGATCCGTTTCACAACGTCTACATTCTGCGCAGCGGCTCGTTCAAGACAGTCGTCATGCATCGCGAAGGACGCGAACAGGTGACGGGCTTTCAGATCGCAGGGGAAATGCTGGGGCTCGACGGGATCGTTGGCGGGCAGCATCTGTGCGGCGCCATCGCGCTCGAGCGCAGCACCGTCTGCGTGATTCCATTCGAGTCGCTCGAAGACCTGTGCCGCGAAATCAAGCCGATGCAGCGGCATCTGCACAAGGTCATGAGCCGCGAGATCGTCCGCGAATCGAACATGATCATGCTGCTCGGCACGATGCGCGCCGAGCAGCGTGTCGCGACGTTCCTGCTGAATCTCGCCGACCGCTACGGCACGCGCGGCTATTCCGCCACGGAGTTCAACATGCGCATGACGCGCAGTGAGATCGGCAGCTATCTGGGCATCACGCTCGAAACGGCGAGCCGCATGTTCTCCAGGCTGCAACAGGAAAGGCTCGTGCAGGCGCGCGGCAAGCAGATTCGCATTCTGGACAGCGGCGCGCTCGCGCGGCTCTGACACGCCATGCGATACCGGCTGCTACGCTGCGCATTCATCCCTCTTCGCCCAGCTGCACGAGCAATGCGTGCAGCCGCTCGGTGTGACGCAGCAGCATGTTCCGATGCTTGTCGATCTGTTCGAGGCGGCCGGCCAGATCGGCGTGAATGGGATCATCGAGCTCGGCGGCCGACAGCACGTCTTCGACTTTGGAACGCACCGACGCGAACTCGACGGTCGGATGCGTCAGCGAGCGCTCGAAGCGCCGCACCTCCTGCACGGCGAGATCGCGCACCTTGCGGAAATACGCCTGGCGCCGGTGCAGTTCGGCCTCGGCGACTTCGTCTTCCGGACGGCGCTGCGGCTGCTGTCCGAAAATCGGCTCCGGCGGACGCAGCACCGATTTTTTGCGTACCGGATGTGCCGTGCCGCGAAAACGCGCGAGCGGCGTTTCGTTGTCGATCGCTTCGCGCGCGTTGCCCGGCACGTCGGCGGGTTCGTGCGGCGCATCCATCCAGCCGCTGGGCAGCCCTGTCACCGATTCGACGCCGCGCACGAATTCCTCGCTGAAGTCGCGCTGGTCGGCGAGCATCAGCTTCAGGTACGACGCGGAGAACGTCATCATCCGTGCAAGACGCGTGACGGCGCCGACTTCCCGCGTCAGCAACGCCAGATTGGCCCGCCAGATGGGAAGCAGGGATTCGTCGGAATATTCCATCGCTGGGTCTTCCTTCATCAGTCTTGCTGCTAAGCCTGCGTTGATCGGGCCACACGCACCGCAACGCGCATGCCCGTGCGCCGCGTCCGACAACGATAGTCGCATCGCCATGCGGCGCGCAACCGGATTCGCACGGCGGTTGCTGCGCAAAGACAACACCGGCGCGCACCGCGGCGTATGCGGGTTTCACTGACGATTGACCCCGGCGAGCGGGCGGCGTTCCGCACCGAGGTGCGAGGACGGATGAATTTCGCCATGTGGATTTCGCCACGCGGCAAATCAACGGAGAGGAACGAGGCGGCCGGACGGACGCCTGCGGGGTCGCTGCGCGCGAGGCCCGAAGCCCGCGCGCACGCGTCTTTCAGGCCGCCGCGACGTGCGCGAGCGCCGTCTTCACGAGCTTTTCGAGCAGCGGCTCGATTTTGCCGGCGAGCGCTTCGTCATACGCATACGGCATCTGTTCCTGCATATACGTGATCTGCGACAGCTCGAGCTGTACCGCATGCACGTTCTGCTCTGGCTGGCCATATTGGCGCGTGATATAGCCGCCCTTGAAGCGGCCGTTCGCGATGGCGGTATAGCCGCCATGTCCGTCGACGATCTTCGCGAGCGCTTCGGCAAGCCCCGGCGCCGCGCTCGCACCGTTCGACGTCCCGAAGTTGAAGTCGGGCAAGCGGCCATCGAAGAAGCGCGGCACATGCGAGCGGATCGAATGCGCTTCCCACAGCAGCACCTTGCCGTGCTGCGCCTTCAGCGCCGCCAGCTCGCCCTGCAAGGCTTCGTGATACGGCTTCCAGTACAAGTCACGGCGGCGCGCGACTTCGGCGTCGTCGGGCAGGTGGCCGTCGCGATAGAGCGGCTCCTTGTCGAACGTATCGACGGGCAGCAGGCCTGTTGTGTCCTGCCCCGGATAGAGGTTGGCGCCATCGGGCGGACGGTTCAGATCGATCACGTAGCGCGCATACGTCGGCGTCAGAATCGACGCGCCCATGCGTTTCGCGAACGCGTACAGGCGGTCGAGATGCCAGTCGCAATCGTCGGTGCGCGCGGCGACGGGTGTCATCTGCGCGGCGATATCGGCGGGCAGACGCGTGCCCAGATGCGGGATCGAGATCAGGAACGGCAGGCTTCCCCGATGCAGCGAGAAGACGGGCAAGGTATCGGTGGCGGTCATGTCGTCGGTACTTCTCAAAGTTGACTCGGGTTCACTTCAGCAGTTCGGCGAGCGCCGCGCGATATTGCGCATACGCGTGCTCTTCATCGCGATGCCTGCGATTGTCGACGACTTTCGCGCCGCCCGCATACACATCGCGAATGGGTGTCTCGCCATGCTCGCAGAATACGACACCTGAAAGCCATGCGTCGTTCGCATGCTCGGCGATGCTCGCGTGGTCTGCATCGAGCACGATGAAGTCGGCCCGCGCGCCCGTGCGCAATGCGCCCACCGCGCGGCCCGTCGCGAGCGCGCCGCCTTCCAGCGACGCCGCGAACAGACGATCCGCGACACGCGGCATGTCAGCCGACGCAAGCACGTTGCGCTGCCGTCTCGACAAGCGTTGACCGTATTCGAGCAGCCGCAGTTCCGAACGCCAGTCGACGCCGATATGGCTGTCGCTGCCGACGCCGATGCGCCCCTTTTGCTCCAGATAATCGTGCGCCGGAAAGATGCCGTCGCCGAGGTTTGCTTCCGTCGTCAGGCACAGGCCCGCGATGGCGCCGCTTTTCGCCAGCGCAGCCGTTTCATCGGCATCGACATGCGTCGCGTGTACGAGGCACCAGCGCGCGTCGACATCGAAGCGGTCGAGCAGCCATTGCACGGGCCGCGCGCCTTCCGTTGCGACGCACGCGTCCACTTCCGCCGTCTGCTCGGCGATATGAATGTGTACGGGCGCGCCCGGCGACATCGCGTCGAGTCCATTCAGCAACTCGCGCAGCGAATCGTTGGACACCGCGCGCAACGAATGCGGCGCGACGCCATAGCGCAGCGCGCCATGCTCGGGACGCGCGCGGCGCAGCGTGTCGAGCAACCCGAGCAGACTGTCCGGCGTGTTGATGAAGCGGCGCTGGTCGTCGCGCGGCGCCTGCGCGCCGAAGCCCGCGTACTGATACAGCACCGGCAGCATCGTGATGCCGATGCCGCTCGCGCCCGCCGCATCGACCACGCGTTGCGCGAGTTCCGCGTCGTTCGCGTAGCGCTTGCCGTCCTGCATGTGATGCACGTAATGGAATTCGCAGACGGACGTGTAGCCCGCCTTCAGCATCTCGATGTAAAGCCATTGCGCGATCGACGCGAGCCCTTCCGGCGTGATGCGCGCGGCGAAGCGATACATCAGGTCGCGCCAGCTCCAGAAGTTGTCTGTAGCGTTCGCACGATATTCGGTGAGGCCCGCCATCGCGCGCTGGAACGCGTGCGAATGCAGGTTCGGCATGCCGGGCAACACAGGACCGCTGGCTTTGGCGACGCCCGCGGGCGCTTGCGCATCGGGTGTCACCGAGACGAGCGCGCCTTGCGCGTCCCATTGCAGCAGCACGTCGCGCCGCCAGCCTTCGGGCAGATACGCGTGATCGGCGAAAAGCGATTGAGTGGCTTGAGTCATGTTCGATCCGGTTTTCGCGTCGCGCTCAGTACGCCCGACGCGTATAGACGGTTTCGCCGCCGCGCACGACGCGCGCGCACAGCGGGCGTCCAATCCAGTAAGCAAGTTCCGCGAGCGATTGCACCGACCACACAGCGAAATCGGCAGCGCGGCCGACGGCGAGCGCGCCATGCGTATCCGCCTTGCCGAGTGCCTGCGCCGCGTGGCGCGTCACGCCTTGCAGCACTTCGGGCACGGTCATGCGGAACAGCGTCGTCGCCATGTTCATCATCAGCGGCAGCGAGGTTGCGGGCGAGGTGCCCGGATTGCTGTCCGTCGAAATCGCGATGGGCACTTCATAACGGCGCAACAGGTCGAGCGGCGGCAATTGCGTTTCGCGGATGAAGTAGAACGCGCCCGGCAGCAGCACGGCCACCGTGCCCGCTTCCTTCATTGCGGCGACGCCCGCCTCGTCGAGAAACTCCAGGTGATCCGCCGACAGCGCGCGATGCCGTGCGGCCAGCGCCGTGCCGCCACCGTTCGACAACTGCTCCGCGTGCATCTTGACGGGCAGCCCGCGACGCGCAGCCGCATTGAACACGCGCTCGCTCTGTTCGAGCGAAAAGCCGATGCGCTCGCAAAACACATCGACGGCATCGACGAGTCCTTCGTCGGCCAGTGCGGGCAGCATGCGCTCGCAGACTTCGTCGATGTAGTCATCGGCGCGGCCCGCGAATTCCGGCGGCAACGCATGCGCGCCGAGAAACGTCGTGTACACCGTCACAGGGTAACGCTCGCCGAGTTGCCGCGCGACGCGTAGCATCTTGCGCTCGCTGGGCAGGTCGAGCCCGTAGCCGGATTTGATTTCGATGGCCGTGACGCCTTCGGCGAGCATCGCTTCGAGCCGCGCGGCCGACTGCGCGAATAGCGACGCTTCATCGGCGGCACGCGTGGCGCGCACCGTCGATACGATGCCGCCACCCTGCTTCGCGATGGCTTCGTAGCTGACGCCCGCGAGACGCTGCGCGAATTCGTCGGCGCGCTGGCCGCCGTACACGAGATGCGTATGGCAATCGACGAGACCGGGCGTGACCCACGCGCCGCCCAGGTCTTCGCGCGGCCACGCGGCGTATTGAGCAGGCAACTCGCGCGACGAACCGAGCCACGCGATGCGGCCGTTCTCGACGGCGATCGCGGCGTCGTCGATCGTTTGATTGGGATCGCCCTGCGGACAGAGCTTCAGGTGGTTCCAGACGGTTCGCTTCATGGCAGGGCTGTCTGTGATGTGTGCAAGCGCTCAGGCTTGCGATGTGTCGGTGTAGCGGATGCTGACGGCGAGCAACGCGCCCTTTCCTTTGACTTCGCATGACAGCGCGCGGGCGTTGTCGATGCGCAAGGTGTCCATGGCGATGAGCGTCGTTGCATTGGCAGCGTCGTGCGTCGCGACATGCAACTCGCCTTGCGCGCAGAACAGCAGCACGACATCGGCATCGAGTCGCGCACGCGTTTCGTCGCGCCAGATAGCGACGTCGCCCGTTGCCGCGCCACGCCGCACCATCAGGTTGAAGTCGCGCGTCGCGCCGTTTATAAGCCGCGCGTCGATGGCCGTTTCACCTTCGAAGCGCGCGATGTCGAGCGGCTCGCGCAGCGCGTGCGTCACGCCGCCCGCTTCATCGAGCAACATGCCCGCGCCCGACAGCAGCGCGAGCGTCCGGTCGATTCCCGCGAAACGCGAGAACGGACCGGCTTGCGCAACGTCGGCGACACTCACTCGCCACACGAACGCGTCGAGCGCCGCGCCCTCGGGGAACGCGGCGACTTCGCGCGTGACGCCGCCGCCGTTCTTCCACGGCGACGCCACGAGGTCCGCGCCGCGAATCAGCGACACGCTTGCAGACGATGGCGTCGCGGACACGATCAGCGGCCCAGCATCGGCAGCTTGAGACCGGCTTCGCGCGCCGTTTCCTGCGCGAGTTCGTAACCGGCGTCCGCGTGACGCATCACGCCCGTCGCGGGGTCGTTGAACAGCACACGGCCGAGACGTTCGCGTGCTTCATCCGTGCCGTCGGCGACGATCACGACGCCCGAGTGCTGGCTGAAACCCATGCCGACACCGCCGCCATGATGCAGCGACACCCACGATGCGCCGCCTGCCGTGTTCAGCAGTGCGTTGAGCAGCGGCCAGTCGCTGACGGCGTCCGAACCGTCCTTCATCGATTCCGTTTCTCGGTTCGGGCTCGCGACGGAACCCGTATCCAGGTGATCGCGGCCGATGACGATCGGTGCCTTCAGTTCGCCGTTCTTGACCATTTCGTTGAACGCCTGGCCCAGACGATAGCGATCCTTCACGCCAACCCAGCAGATACGCGCCGGCAAGCCCTGGAACGCGATACGTTCGCGTGCCATGTCGAGCCAGTTGTGCAGGTGCGGATCGTCGGGGATGAGTTCCTTGACCTTCGCATCCGTCTTGTAGATGTCTTCCGGATCTCCGGACAGCGCGACCCAGCGGAACGGACCCTTGCCTTCGCAGAACAGCGGACGGATGTACGCGGGCACGAAGCCGGGGAAATCGAACGCGTTCTGCACGCCCATTTCCAGCGCCATCTGACGGATGTTGTTGCCGTAGTCGAGCGTCGCGGCGCCACGTTCCTGCAGCGTCAGCATGGCTTGCACCTGCTTGGCCATCGACTGCTTGGCGGGCGTCACGATGCTCTGCGGGTCCGTCTTCATGCGCTCGCGCCAGTCTTCGATCTTCCAGCCTTGCGGCAGGTAGCCGTGAATGGGATCGTGCGCGCTGGTCTGGTCGGTCACGCAGTCCGGCGTGATGTTGCGCTTCACGAGTTCGGCGAACACATCGGCGGCATTGCCGAGCAAACCGACCGAAACGGGGTTGCCCGTCTTCTTCGCCTCTTCGATCATCGCGAGTGCTTCGTCGAGCGTCATTGCCTTCTTGTCGACGTAACGCGTCTTCAGACGGAAGTCGATACGCGACTCATCGCATTCGACGGCGATCATCGAGAAGCCCGCCATCGTCGCTGCGAGGGGCTGCGCGCCGCCCATGCCGCCCAGGCCGCCCGTCAGGATCCAGCGGCCCTTCGGGTCGCCGTTGAAATGCTGGTTCGCCACCGAGAAGAACGTCTCGTACGTGCCCTGCACGATGCCCTGGCTGCCGATGTAGATCCAGCTGCCCGCCGTCATCTGGCCGTACATCATCAGGCCCTTGCGGTCGAGTTCGTGGAAGTGATCCCAGTTCGCCCAGTGCGGCACGAGGTTCGAGTTCGCGAGCAGCACGCGCGGCGCGTCGGCATGCGTGCGGAACACGCCAACGGGCTTACCCGATTGAATCAGCAGCGTCTCGTTCTCTTCGAGGTCCTTCAGCGACGTGAGGATCTGATCGAAGCAATCCCAGTTACGCGCCGCGCGCCCGATGCCGCCATACACGACGAGCGCATGCGGATGCTCGGCCACTTCCGGGTCCAGGTTGTTCTGGATCATCCGGTACGCGGCTTCCGCGATCCAGGTCTTGCAGGTTTTCTCGCTGCCACGCGGTGCGCGGATCGTGCGGGTCGGGTCGAGACGCGGGTCGATGTGTTTCGGGTTGTTCATGATGCCCTCGGAAGCGCTGATAACTCGGTAACGGAGTCGAAGATTGAACGGAAACTGGAACTTAAAAGTGGCCGGTGAACCGGTAGCGGTTGCCCGGATGCCAAAGGTTGGCCACCGAAGCGACCACACCCTGCGACCACGTGCGCCGGTGCAGCACGAGGCAAGGTTCGGCGTCGTCCATCGTCAGATGCCGACGGGTGTCGGCATCCGGCGCGGAGGCTTCGATGCGGTACTCGACGCGCTGCAGCGGCGCGACGCGCACGAGATACTGGTTAGGCGTCGTGTTGGTGAAGTCCTGCAACGCGTATTCGGGCGCGACGGCCGGGTTCACCCAGCGCTCTTCGAGCTGGACGGGCTCGTCGTTCTCCAGGTGCAGCACGCGCGAATGAAAAATCGGGTTGCCCGCACTCACCTGCATTTCGGCAGCGAGTTCGTCGTCGGCGATCGCGGCGCCCACGTGCAGCACCTTCGCGTGATAACGATGGCCACGCGCGACGATCTCGTCGGAAATGCTGCGGATCGCCACCAGCGTCGACTCGTACTTCGGCCGCGCGACGAACGTGCCCGAGCCCTGAACGCGCGTGAGCACCTGATCGGCCGTCAACTCACGCAACGCGCGGTTGACCGTCATGCGCGCAACGTTGAATTCGCGCGCAAGCTCGTTCTCCGATGGAACCTGATGGCCTTCGCTCCATTCGCCCGCGTGAATGCGGGCGAGGATGAAGTCCTTGATTCCCTGATAGGCCGGTGCGTTCATGCCGGGCGTCTCGCTATGCGGATGAATTAACGTTGCTCGGAGATGAACGAGAACGGGCTGTGCGCCGCGATCGTGCCGTCTTGTACGAGCTTCGTGCATGCAGCGATGTCAGGCGCGAAGTAGTGATCGAGTTCGTAGTGCGCGACCTGCGCGCGGATCGTGTC
The DNA here is from genome assembly GCF_900100565.1 of Paraburkholderia steynii. NCBI lineage: Bacteria > Pseudomonadati > Pseudomonadota > Betaproteobacteria > Burkholderiales > Burkholderiaceae > Paraburkholderia > Paraburkholderia steynii. Next base: position 267,102 of record NZ_FNDI01000006.1, read on the forward strand.
CATCACCTTTTGCAGCGACGGGCTGGTCTTGTGCGGCGCACGCAGATCGACGCCTTGCGCGGCGGCGAGCAGTTCGATCGACAGGATGTTCGCGGTGTTCTCGGCGATGTCGGCGAGCTTGCGCGCGGCGAAGGTCGCCATCGACACGTGATCTTCCTGATTGGCGGACGTCGGCAGCGAATCGACGGAAGCCGGGTGAGCCAGCGTCTTGTTCTCCGATGCGAGCGCAGCAGCCGTGACGTGCGCGATCATGAAGCCCGAGTTGACGCCGCCATCCTTGACGAGGAACGGCGGCAGGCCAGACAGCGTCGCGTCGATCAGCAGCGCGATGCGGCGCTCGGCCAGCGCGCCGATTTCCGCTACGGCGAGCGCGAGGTTGTCGGCGGCGAACGCGACAGGTTCCGCGTGGAAGTTGCCACCCGACAGCACTTCGCCCGTGTCCGGGAAAATCAGCGGGTTATCCGACACGGCGTTTGCTTCGACGAGCAGCACTTGCGCAGCGGCGCGCATCTGGTCGAGGCACGCGCCCATGACTTGCGGCTGGCAGCGCAGGCTGTACGGGTCTTGCACCTTGTCGCAGTCGGCGTGCGACACGTTGATGGCCGAGCCTTCGAGCAGCGTGCGATACGCAGCCGCGGCGTCGATCTGGCCTTGATGGCCGCGCAGCGCATGAATGCGGTGATCGAACGGCTTGACGGAACCCATCGCTGCGTCCACCGAGAGCGCGCCCGCCACCAGACCGGTGCGGTACAGGTCTTCGATCGCGAACATGTTGTACAGCGCGAGCGCCGTCGATGCCTGCGTGCCGTTCAGCAGCGCGAGGCCTTCCTTTGCTTGCAGCGTCAGCGGCTTCAGGCCAACGAGGCGCAGGCCTTCCGTCGCCGGCACGCGCTCGCCCTTCGCGAACACTTCACCGACGCCGAGCAGCACGGCCGACATATGCGCGAGCGGCGCAAGGTCGCCCGATGCGCCGACCGAACCCTTCACGGGAATCACGGGCAGCACGTCGGCGTTGAACAGCTTGATGAGCGCCTCCATCACTTCGCGGCGGATGCCCGAGTGACCGCGGCCGAGGCTCGACAGCTTGAGCGCGATCAACAGCCGCACGACGGGCTGCGACATCGGCGCACCGACGCCGACGGCATGCGAGAGCACCAGATTGCGCTGCAGCAGTTCGAGCTGGTCGTGCGGAATATGCGTGCTCGCCAGACGGCCAAAGCCCGTATTGATGCCGTACGCCGGCTCGCCCTTCGCGGCGATGTCCGCGACGGCTTGAGCGCATGCGTCGATGTCGGCGAAGCTCGCGGGATCGAGTTCCAACGTGACCTGCTCGCGAGCGATCTGGCGCAGTTGGGACAAAGTCAGGGTGCCGGGCGTAAGGATCATGATGTGAGTTCCTGTCTATACAAATTTTGAGAAAGTGTAGCGGCGTCAGCTTGTATATACAACTCAAATTTTGGGGTTTGAGATAGGGACTTTCCATTAGGCGCAGCGGGTTTGCTGGCATGGTTCTGGCAGTTTGAGCCGCCCTGTCCGGTTGCGGCGGCGAGCGTGGTTGAGGCGCGGTCCCGCCAGAGAAAGCCCGATAACTTGTATATACACGTCCAATTTTCGGGTTGGCAAGCGGACAAAAACCCGGCCTTGTCGCGATTTGCCGCTCGTCGTCCGCGCCCGCCGTGTTTCCCGCCGCTAGTCATTCTTGACTTCAAATCAAGAGTGATTTGAAACCAACCCACTTTTTGCAAAACTCGCCCGCCTCCATACTCAAGTCATTCCCAGTTTTCTCTCAAAGGAGAACGTCTTGAACATCTTCATCACTGGCGCAAGCGGTTTTATCGGCGGATCCATTGCGGCGGGTCTCGTGCGCGCGGGCCATCGCGTGACTGGCCTGATCCGCAACCCGGAGCATGCGGCTGAACTGAAGCGCCTCGGCATCGAGCCTGTCGTCGGCACGCTCGACGACCGCGACTTGCTGATCGCCCAAGCCAAAGCCGCCGACGCCGTCATCAACGCGGCGAGCAGCGACCATCGCGGCGCGGTGGAAGCGCTAATCGAAGGTCTCGAAGGCTCCGGCAAGCCGTTTTTGCATACGAGCGGTTCGAGCATCGTCGGCGACGCGTCGGGTGGCGAACGCGGCGACGCAAAGATCTACACGGAAGACGCGCTACCCGAGCCGACAGCAGACAAAGCACCGCGCGTCGCCATCGACAGCCTCGTGCTCGACGCAGCAAAACGCGGCATCCGCTCGTCGGTGCTATGCAACACGCTGATCTACGGGCATGGCGCCGTCAAAGGCAGTTCGAGCGTGCAACTGCCACGACTCGTTCGTCAGGCGCAAAAGAGCGGCATCGTGCGGCATGTGGGCAGCGGCGGCAACATCTGGTCGAACGTGTTCATCGACGACGTGGTCGAACTGTATCGGCTCGCGCTCGACAAGAGCCCGGCGGGCACGTTCTATTTCGTCGAAAGCGGCGAAGCGTCGTTCCGCGAGATGACGGACGCGATCGCCAAAGCGATGCACCTCGGCCCGGCGCAGGACTGGCCGCTCGATCAGGCGATCGACGAATGGGGCTATGAAATGGCGTCGTATGGTCTCGGCTCGAACAGCCGCGTGCGCGGCACTCGCGCGCGCAAACTGCTCGACTGGCAGCCAGAGCACACGTCGGTGATCGAGTGGATCGAGAACGACATGATGAAAGACGCGTAAAACACGCGTCGAAGCGCGCATAGAACGTTGGCCAGCGCACACGTTGTAAGCCAGGCTGTTGCGTATCCGTAAGCTCGCATCGCTAGAATCGGCGATGTTCGATCAGGTTGATGACAACCTCGATCTTTCGGCTCGAGCCCGGATCATTCAATGTTGCTTGCACTCAATTTCGACTGGCTGACCAATCTGCTCGCGATTCTTTTCGTGGTCGCGTGCCTGTACGACTCGCGCTACGACGAGTACGGCACGCTGACGCTCGCGTCGGGCGCGATGGGCCTCATCGTGATGGGCATCCAGGAGTTTCTCAGGCCCGCATTCGAAATGTCGCTTTGAACGCGGGCGTCGCTCGTGTCGGCGTGGCGCCGTTCGCCGCCTGAGAGCACATCATTTGTGTGCCGCTTCATGACAGCAGGCGCCCGTGCCCTGCTTCTCCTGCGCCAGTGTCTTGCCCGTCACGCCGTCTTCGTAGCTGTCGTGACGACGCAGCCAGCCCATCATCTTGTTCTCGTCCTCATCGCGGCCCTTCGGCACGAAATCGAGCAGCGTATAGGTGCCGATCAACGGCTCGCCGCCGCGACCATACGACGAGAACGTGCGAAAGATCTCGCCCTTGTCGTTCCGGTAAAACACGCTCATACCGGGCAGTTCGTCGCACGCATAGTCCTGCGTCTCGAAGTTGTAGACGACCTTCCCATGCGCTTCCTGCTCCGGCGTGAACGACACGTCGAAGTCGTAATTGAAGTCGCTGCCGAACGACGACACCCAAGGGAACTGCCATCCCATGCGTGTTTTGTACGCATCGATCTTCTCAAGCGGCGCGCGCGAAACGGCCACATACGTCACGTCGCGGTGCGCGAGATGCACGAGCGCGCCGTCGATGTGATCGGACAGGAACGAGCAGCCGGGACAGCCCTGCTCCCAATCCGGCCCAAGCATGAAGTGATAGACGATCAACTGGCTGCGTCCCGCGAACAGATCGGTAAGCGTCTTCGTGCCTTCGCGCGTATCGAACGTGTAGGTCTTGTCGATCTTCATCCACGGCAGCGCCTGACGCTTCTTCACGAGCGCGTCACGGGCGCGCGTAAAAGCCTTTTCTTCCGCGAGATGCGCGCGTTGCGCGGCCAGCCATGCTTCGCGTGAAACGATCTTGTGCTCTTCCATCTGCTCCTCCAGTTGCGCGACCGTATCGTTTATTGCAAGCGGTCGCAGCCTTCACGAGAAATAGCGTTCGAGTCCGTCGAGCGCTTCCGTCCATCCACCGCGATGTGCGTCGCGCGCGGCTTCATCGAAGAATTGTTCGTGCGTGAGCGTGAGCCATGTGCCGTCGCCATCGGCTTTCAGCGAAAACGTGACGATAGACTCACGTTCCGGTGTCGAGCGGAATGCCCAGCTATAGACGAGCTTTTCGTTGATTGCGACTTCGCGGAACAGACCGCTCACGTCATGCTCTTCGCCATCGTGCGCGCGCATGATCATGTGAAAGCGGCCACCCACTTTCAACTCCATCTCCGAGAGGATCACGTCACAGCCGCCGGGATGCAGCCACTTCACGATCTGCTGCGGGTCGGTCCACGCGCTGAAGACTTTTTCCGGGGACGCCTTGAGGTGTCGCTGGAGCGTGAGACTGGGGCGGGCGGACATGACGGCTCCTCCACATAGGCGGCCAATTGATCGAGTGCTTCGGACCAGAACTGCTGATAGCGCTGCAGCCATGACATGGCCTGTTCCATCGGCGCGGCGGACAGACGGCATGCGACTGTGCGGCCCGTCTTGGTGCGCGTGATGAGGCCCGCGTCGGCCAGCACGTCGAGGTGCTTCATGACCGCCGGCAGAGACATGGCGAATGGTTCTGCGAGTTTGGAGACTGATACGTCTCCTCTTTCCGATAGACGTGCGAGCAACGCGCGGCGGGTTGGGTCCGCTAACGCTGCGAAAGTGCGATCAAGGTCTTGTAACTTAACCATGAGGTTAAGTTTAGGTCGCTGGGGCGATGTGTCAAGGGTTTGGTTTTTTTTGCCGCTTCGCGGGAGGCGGGGTTTGCTGCGCATGCGGTTTGGTTTTTTTCCTTTGTCGCTGGCATCCGCGCTTTGTTAGCTTGCTTCACGCGCCGCCGGTCGGTGTTCTGGCCTTTGCACTGGCATCCGCGTTACGGTGTCTGCCGTTCAAGCGTCGCCCCTGTGCGGGGCGGCACCTACTTTTCTTTGCCGCCGCAAAGAAAAGTAGGCAAAAGAAAGCGGCTAACACCGCCAACATTTCTTCTTGCCTGAGGGCCCCCAAAGGGTCTTACGCTTCACACGGCAGCATTTCTGTTCGCGTTCGTTGCCAACGCTTCGAACGAGCGCCTCACCCGCTTCGAATACCCGTACTCGGGCAAACGGCAGCGAATGGTATGTGCCGCCCAGGTGGCAAACTGTGTGTAGGTTGTCGCGTCGTATAGCGTGGCGCTCTTACATGAACCGCCTGCGCTATCGGTCCGGAGCGAGGCGTTTGGAGCACTTGGGCCGACACACAGTTTGCCACCTGGGCGGCGGTGGACTATCTGGCTCGGCATACTGCAATGCAGGAGCGTGAAGCGGGTGATGCGCACCGCAAGAGCGCTGGCAACGAACGTGGGTCACGTGGTTGCCGTGCGAAGCGTAAGAACCTTTGGGGGCCCTCAGGCAAACACTAGCACTGGCGGTGTTAGCCGCTTTCTTTTGCCTACTTTTCTTTGCGGCGGCAAAGAAAAGTAGGTGCCGCCCCGCACAGGGGCGACGCGTGAACGGCAGACACCGTAACGCGGATGCCAGCGAAAAACCCAGCAAACCACCCAGCGTCGCAGACAACCAACGTCAGATCGCCCAACCCCCAAGATAAAACACAGCCAGCACAACAGCGATCAAGACCGTCCCGACATTGAGCTTGCGCCATTCCCCGCTAACAACACGCCCAATCACCAGCGTACAGAACCCAAGCATAATGCCCGTCACGATATTAGCCGTCAGCACGATAAAAACAGCACACACGAGGCCCGACATCGAATCGACCATATCATCCATATGCAGCTTGCTCACGCTGGAGAGCATCAGCAGCCCGACATACATCAAAGCAGGCGCAGTAGCATAAGAAGGCACGAGCGCGGCAAGCGGCGAGAAGAACATCACGACGAGAAACAGCAGCCCAACGACAGCAGCAGCCAGACCCGTCTTCGCGCCCGCAGCGACGCCAACTGTCGACTCGATATAAGCAGCAGCCGGCGCACCGCCCATAAAACCCGAGAAAATCGAGCTCAGCGAATCAGCCGTCAACGCACGGCCACCGTTGATAATTCGGCCATTCTCGTCAAGCTGCCCGGCCTGCCCGGCAACAGCGCGGATCGTCCCCGTCGCATCGAACACAGCCGTCATCACCAGCGCAAGCACGCTAGGCAGCACAGCAAGCGACAACGCGCCCTTGATATCCATCGCCCCGATCAGCGAAGCATGGCCCGGCGCACTCAACGAAGGCAGCGCGAACACACCATGAAACGCAACAGCGGGATCAAGCAGCAACGCAAGCGCCGAGATCGCGACGATCACGATCAAGATCGAGCCCGGCACACGACGGCGCACCAGACCGAAGATGGCGGCGAGCCCGCCCACCGACATCAGCACAGGCAACGACGTAATATGCCCCAGCGCGACGGGCAGCCCCGGCCCAGGATTCTTCACGACGAGGCCGACATCGTTCGCGGCAATCAGCAGCAGAAAGAGACCAATGCCGATCCCCGTCCCGTGCGCGACGCCCGCAGGCAAATTGCGCAGAATCCACGAGCGCACGCCCGTCACCGAAATCCCGGTGAACACGAGGCCCATCAGGAACACCGCGCCAAGCGCGACATTGGGCTGCAAGCCCTTGCCGAGCACGAGCCCGAACGCCGTGAAGGCCGTCAGCGAAATGGCACAGCCGATCGCAATGGGCAGGCGCGCCCAGATGCCCATCAGCAGCGAGCCGAATGCCGTCGTCAGGCACACGGCGACGAACACCGCGCTGGTGTCGAAGCCCGCCTTGCCGAACATGCCCGGCACGACAAACACGGAATAGACCATCGCGAGAAACGTCGTGACGCCAGCGATGATTTCCTGGCGTCCCGTGCTGCCGCGCGCGGTGATGTCGAAATAGCGGTCAATGAACGCCGCCGGCTGGTCGCGAGTGTTGTCGAATGCCTCGCTCCCGGCTTCCGCGATGCTCTGGGCCTGGGGTTCCATCATGATGAGTGCCTCCTTTATCAGCATGCCGAAACGGCTGCCGTCTCGGGCTCGCCGTCATCAGGTTCGTCTCGTTGAGTAGTAGATGTAGTGCGTGTTGCGCCTTCCGCATGGCGGGCAGGTGCGCATCGTCCTCGTTACGGCGGGTAATCCGTCGTTGGACGATCGAGTTACATCGCGTTCCGTTTTCACCAGTCCACGACCCACTTCACGCCGTTCTTTTTATGCTGAAACGAAGGTTAGGCGAATCCCAATATATCTCCCATCGCAATAAAAGCATGCCGCGCATGTCGCAATCCTTATATCGTTTGAGACACGGCAATGCGGGCTGCACACCCGGGTGTTAACACCTACGGTTGCAGCTCGCCTGGCGCGCGCGGGATGCCCTGCTGAAAGGGCTTTGAAGCCTGCGGCGGGCCTGTCCAACGCAGACAAAACAAAGGCCTTTCGACGTCACGGGTTAAACTCTCGGCAAACCATGCCTTTAACGCATTGCCGGCGAGGCTCTCGATGCCTGCATGAATCGCTGGATCGTCTTTTGCGACAGCACCTGCATCGTGCCCGCCGCCCTGGCCACGGAGTCCCACTTGATGATTGGCGGTTTCCTACGTCCAGCCTTCCGTCTTTTGCTGTTGGCCGTTTTTGCGGCCCTTGCCGCCATGATGTCGGGCTGCAGCCTGTTCGGCCCGACCGAGCAGCCGCCTGCGCCCATCACCGAAGCCACGGTGACGCCGCTCGTCGTTCCCGCCCTCGAGCCCGCCTCCGAGCCGGACCAGGCTGAGGCGCCTGAACCCAAGGAACCGAAGAAGCCGCGCCCGCCCGTCGTGCGCCCGCACAAGCCGGAGCCGCCGCCGCCCGTCGTCGCGCCCGCGCCGCCGCCTCCGCCGCCCGCTCCCGCGCCGATCATCGTGACCCGCACGCTCGATCGCAACACGACGCATGGCCTGCTCGACAGCGAAGTGCAGAAGCTCGACGGCAAGGTGATCGGCCGCGCCATCGACATGACGGCTGACGGCAGCGGCACGCCGCGCCAGATGATCGTCAACCTGCAGGGCTTTCTCGGCATTGGCGACCGCAAGGTCGGTTTTCCGTGGACTGCGTTCCGCTTCACGCCGAACGCGAAAGGCGCGCCCATCACGATCACGACTCCGCCGAACCAGCTAGCCGCGACCAACCGGCCGAAGCCGTCGGCTTCGCTCGCGACGCCGCTTGCGGCCGTGACAGCCGCGCCCGCGGTGCCGCCGGGGCAAATGGAACTGCTGGACGCGGACGTCGAGCGTCCGAACGGCGGCAAGGTGGGCCGCGTGATCGACGTGCTGGTCGACGTGAACGCGCAGCCGCAGGCTGTCGTGCTCGACGTCAGCGGCATCATCAGCCCCGATCGCCGCGCGATCGCCGCGAACTGGTCGGCGCTGCGCTTCGTCGCGAAGGACAAGACGCTGCGTCCGTTGATGGATCTCAATGACGCGCAGATCAAGGCGTCGCCCACTTACGAGGCAGATAAACCGATCCGCGCGGTCTCGCCCGCCCCTCCTCCGTCTCCCGTTCCCGCGTCCGCTCCTGCGCCCGCTACGACGGCTGGCCCTTCATCGTCCGCTGCGGCGGCCTCAACCGCACGCACTTCACGATGACGAGCCGTCTCATGGTCAACGCACGCAGTCTCCGCGCCCTCGACTGGCTCAACTTCTTCGTCGCCAACGTGCAGACGGGATTCGGGCCGTTCATCGCGTCATACCTCGCGTCGCACAAGTGGACGCAGGGCGAGATCGGACTCGCGCTTTCAGTCGGCACGATCAGCGCGATGGTGAGCCAGGTGCCTGGCGGCGCGGCCGTCGATGCGCTGCGCAACAAGAAAGGCGCTGCTGCCTGGGCGATCATCGCGATCATTCTCAGCGCCGTGCTGCTTGCGGCGAGCCCGACCGTGCTGCCCGTGATGGCCGCCGAGGTCTTTCACGGCTTTGCGAGCTGCATGCTCGTGCCGGCGATGGCGGCCATTTCGTTTGCGCTCGTCGGGCGACACGATCTGGGCGACCGGCTTGGGCGGAATGCGCGCTGGGCGTCGATTGGGAGCGCTGTCGCTGCGGGTCTGATGGGGCTGTTCGGCGAATATTTCTCGGCGCGCGCGGTGTTCTGGCTGACTGCCGTGCTTGCGGCGCCTGCGCTGTTTGCGTTGTCGATGATCATGATGCCGGAGCATCAGCCTCTGCCCGCGCACCAACCTGCGAAGAAGGAGCGCGACGACGCCGAAGAAAAGGAATCGATCTTCGAGTTGCTGCGCGACAAGCGGATGTTGATCTTTGCCGCCTGCGTCGTGCTGTTCCATTTGTCGAATGCGGCGATGCTCAATCTCGCGGCGGGTGAAGTGACGGCGGGTATGGGCGATAACGTGCAGCTTGTGATTGCTGCGTGCATTATCGTGCCGCAGGCGATTGTGGCGATGTTGTCGCCTTGGGTTGGGCGTACTGCAGAGCGCTGGGGACGCAGGCCAATTCTGCTGCTTGGGTTTTCTGCGCTGCCGGTGCGGGCTTTGCTGTTTGCTGGCGTTAGCAGCCCTTACCTGCTCGTGCCTGTGCAGATGCTCGACGGCATTAGCGCCGCTGTGTTCGGTGTGATGCTGCCTCTGATTGCTGCTGATGTTGCCGGCGACAAGGGGCGTTATAACCTCACCATTGGGCTGTTTGGCCTCGCGGCTGGGATTGGGGCGACGCTCTCTACTGCTGTTGCCGGGTTTGTCGCCGATCGCTTTGGCAATGCGGTTAGCTTTTTTGGGCTCGCCGGTGCGGGGGCGCTTGCTGTGTTGCTTGTGTGGGCGGCTATGCCTGAGACTCGCGATGCGAATGGAGATGTGCAGGAGAAGCCTGCACCCGCTGATGATGGGTCTTTGAAGCGGGCTAAGTGACGCGGTTTTTTTGGTCTTGCGACGCTGGGTGGGTTGCCGGTTTTTTCGCTGGCATTCGCGTCGTTTCTTCGCGCTTCACGCGTCGCCATTCGGTGTATTGGCCTTTGCGTCAGCATCCGCGCTTTGCCTTTTCGTTGGCATCCGCGATTTGTTAGCGTGCTTCACGCGTCGCCCCTGTGCGGGGCGGCACCTACTTTTCTTTGCCGCCGCAAAGAAAAGTAGGCAAAAGAAAGCGGCTAACACCGTCAATCCTTTTGTTTGCCTGAGGGCCCCCACAGGTTCCTACGCTTCACACGGTAACCTGCTTGTTCCGCGTTCGTTGCCAGCGCTCTTGCACTGCGCCTCACCCGCTTCACGCTCCCACGCTTCAGCATGCCTTGCCAGATAGTCCACCGCCGCCCAGGTGGCAAACTGTGTGTCTGCCCTAGGTGCTCCGCGCGCCTCACTTCGAACCGATAGCGCATGCGCTCCACCCTGTAAGAGCGCCAGGCTATACGACGCGACAACCTACACACAGTTTGCCACCTGGGCGGCACATACCATTCGCTGCCGCTGGCCCGAGTACGGGTATTCGAAGTGGGTGAGGCGTTTATTCAAAGCGTTGGCAACACGCGCCAACAGAGCCGTTGCCGTATGAAGCGTAGGAACCTGTGGGGGCCCTCAGGCAATGAGAAATGTTGGCGGTGTTAGCCGCTTTCTTTTGCCTACTTTTCTTTTCGGCGGCAAAGAAAAGTAGGTGCCGCCCCGCACAGGGGCGACGCCTGAAGCACGCTAACGAATCGCGGATGCCAGCGCAAGGACCAGAACAACCAAACCGCCCGCGCCACAAAGGCAAAACGCGGATACCAGCGCAAACACAAGCAAACCACCCAGCGTCGCAGACAAAAACAAAACCCTCAATCAATAGCCCGCCCAGCCGTCTCACGAACAAACGGCAACGCCAACAAAGAGACCAAACCACACCCAATCAGATACCAGGCCGGCGCAAGCGTATTCCCTGACAACTGAATAAGCCACGTAGCAAAGAACTGAGCAAAGCCACCAAAAATCGACACCCCAAGACAATAAACAATCGACATCCCGGTAGCGCGAATTTCGCGCGGAAACATCTCAGGCAGCATGACGATATTAGGCACAGCCGTAAACGCAACAAGCACACCGAGCACAGCAACAACTGAAAGCAAAACCGGCACCGTAGGCACAGCATTAATAACCATAAACGCAGGATAGACACCCGCGATCAACAGAACCCGCGAAACCCAAAGCACCCGCTTGCGCCCATACCGATCCGACAACGACCCAGCAAACGGCGAGCAGATCACCGTAACAAGAGCAGCCGTCCAGGAAGCCCACAACGCCAGCGACATCGGCATATGCAAGATCTTGATCGCATAAGTAGAAAGATAAAACAGCACGATATAGTTCGCGGCGGTGCCACCAATCGTCGTCACGACGCCCGTCACAATCGATCCCATATGGGTGCCGAAAATCTCGCGCACAGGCTTGGCAACCGTCGCAGCCTCGAGAGCAGGCGAATGATCTGAAGCCGCCGGCAACGGCAACGTTTCATCCAGATGCCGCCGGATGTACACGCCAATCGGCCCCATCGCCATACCGATCACAAACGGCACGCGCCAGCCCCAGCTTTCGAGCGCATGCGTCGACAGCATGGCGGCCAACGCGACGCCAAGCAGCGAACCAACCACTGTGTTCAAGCCCTGGCTCACGAACTGCCAGCTGCCATAAAAACCGCGCGTGCGGTCGCTGCCGTACTCCATCAACAGAGACGTCGACGCACCTATCTCGCCGCCCAGCGCAAACCCCTGAATCAGCCGCGCAAGAATCACAAGCACGGGCGCAGCAAGACCAATCGACGCATACGTCGGCGCGAACGCGATGATCGCCGAGCCCAACGTCATCAGCCACAGCGTCAGGCTCATCGCCGCCTTGCGGCCCGCGCGGTCCGCATACGCGCCGAGCACCACGCCGCCCACCGGCCGCATGATGAAGCCCACGCCAAACGTGCCGACCGCGAGCATCAGTTGCGCAAGCTGCCCTTCGACAGGAAAGTACAGCTTGCCGATGATCGTCGCGAAGAAGCTGTAGATCGTGAAGTCGAAGAACTCGAGGCCGTTGCCAAGCGTGATCGCAGCGATCGCTTTTGCGTGGCTCGCGCGCTGCGGCTGTGTACCGCTCGTTGAAACGCTGTCGTCCGACGTGGAAGTCGTTGCGGCTGTGTAAGTCATATCCGTCTCCCGGATGCGTCAGACGAGAAATGATTGCGCGAGTCGCACCCAATAAGCGGCGCCCGTCGCAAGGCAATCGTCGTTGAAGTCGTAGCCAGGGTTATGCACCATACAGCCGCCCTCGCCGTCCCCGTTACCGATGATCAGATATGCGCCCGCGCATTTTTCGAGCATGAACGCGAAGTCCTCGCTGCCCGTCAGCGGCTGCATGTTTTCAATCAGGCCATCGTCACCGACCCAGTCGCGCGCGACCTGCGTCGCGAATGCCGTCATCTGCGCATCGTTGACGAGCACGGGATAGCGGCGCTGATAGTCGACCTCGGCGCGCGCGTTGTACACCGATGCCTGCCCATGCACGACTTCCAGAATGCGCGTCTCCAGGTAGTCGCGGACTTCCGGCTTCAATGCGCGCACGGAGAGGCGCATCTCCGCCGTCTCCGGAATCACGTTGGGCGCCTCGCCCGCGTGAATCGCGCCGACCGTGATGATCGCCATATCGAGCGGCGCGACGTTGCGCGACACGATGGTCTGCAACGCCAGCACGATCTGCGCGCACACGACGACGGGATCGACGGCCTTGTGCGGCACCGCGCCGTGTCCGCCGCGCCCCGTCACCTTGATGATGACGGTATCCGACGACGCCATGAACGAACCCGGCAGAAAGCCGAACTTGCCCGTCGGATGACCCGGCATGTTGTGCATCGCGAACACGGCGTCGCACGGGAAGCGCTCGAACAGCCCGTCTTCGATCATTTTCTGCGCGCCGGCAAGGCCCTCTTCGGCGGGCTGGAAGATCAGGTTCAGCGTGCCGTCGAACGAACGTTCCTGCGCGAGATGCTTCGCCGCGGCGAGCAGCATCGCAGTGTGGCCGTCGTGGCCGCATGCGTGCATCTTGCCGGGCAGCTTGCTCGCGTACGGCAGGCCCGTCTGCTCGTGAATCGGCAGCGCGTCCATGTCGGCGCGCAGGCCGAGCTTGCGCGTACCGCTGCCTACTTTCAGTTGCCCGACGACACCCGTGCTGCCCAGCCCGCGCGTCACGGTGTAGCCCCACTCGGCGAGCTTGTCGGCGACCAGCTCGCCCGTCACGTGTTCTTCGTACGCAAGCTCCGGATGCGCATGGATGCGGCGTCGCAGCGCAATCATTTCTGCTTCGAGATCGGCGATGCCGGCGGGGATGACCATGGTATTCACGCTGCTGTCTCCATTGATGTCTGTGAACCCAGCATAGCCGCCCATTTTTTTGACGGGCAGGCGGGAAACGGTTACAGTGGCAACCAGTGGTTGTCACCCTCGATGCCACCTTTCATCCGCCCGACATGAAACTGCATCAACTCAGCACGCTGGCCGCGATCGCGGAGACAGGCAGCATCCGCGCAGCGGCGCGGCAACTGGGCTTGTCCCCTGCCGCCGTCACCAAGTCCGTGCGCGAACTTGAAGCGGATCTGCGCGCGCCGCTGGTGATACGCGGCACATCGGGCGTCGCGTTCACCGAATACGGACGCGCGCTCGTCGTGCATGCGCGGCTCGTGCTCGGTCAGCTCGCGCGCGCCGAGGCCGAGCTCGAAGCAATGCGTGGCGCGTCGGCGGGAAAACTCTCGGTGGGCGTCACGCCGTGGCTCGCGCTGACGTTTCTGCCCGAGACGGTCAACCGCTTCAAGCAGAAAATGCCCGACGTGCAGCTGGAATTCTTCGAAGGATTATTGGCCGTCGTGCAGCCGCGTCTGCGTGACGGCAGCCTCGACTTTTCGATCGGGCGGCCGCCGCCTGCGTCGCCGCAATCGGAGTTTCACAACGTGCCGCTTTTTTCGACGCATTCGGCCGTCGTCGCGCGACGCGGGCATCCGTTGGGCGAATGCCGTACGCTGCACGAACTGCAAGACGCTGAATGGGTGTTGAACTGGGACCCCGCGAGCCGCGAGTCGATGGCCGACAATCTGTTCCGCAAGCGCGGGATGAGGGTACCGCACACGATCCATCTCGCGCATTCATTTGCGATCGTGCTGGGCCTGCTTCAGCAGACGGATTTCCTCAGCATCTTTCCGTGGCCGCTCGTCGAGGTGAACATCGCGAAGGACAATCTGCGCGCGCTGCCGTTGGGCGAAGTGGTCGATGAGACGATCGTCAGCATCACGTCAAGGCGCGGCGTGCCTGTCAGTCCGGCGGCCGCGTGTTTTATCGAATGCCTGCGTGAAGTGATCGACGAAGGCGCGCGGTCGCAGGATGCCGACCGCCGCCGTCTGTTTCATTCGATCGAACTGCTTTTCTAGGGCTTATTTCCCGTATCCGACGACGCCCTTGATCTCCAGAAAGTCTTCGAGTCCGAACTCGCCGTACTCGCGTCCATTGCCCGACTGGCGATAGCCGCCAAACGGCGCTTCCGGCGAGTACTCCGCGTAATTCAAGTAGATCGTGCCTGTGCGCAGCCGCTTCGCGACGGCGCGCGCGCGTTCGAGCGACGCCGACTGAATATAGCCCGCGAGACCGTAGATGCTGTCGTTGGCCATCGCGACGGCTTCGTCTTCCGTGTCGTAGCCGAGAATCGACAGCACGGGTCCGAAGATTTCTTCGCGTGCGATCGTCATGTCGTGCTCCACGTGGCCGAATACGGTCGGGCGCACATAGTAGCCTTCGCCCAGGCCTTCGGGACGTCCGGGGCCGCCCGCTGCGAGCACGGCGCCTTCGCGTACGCCTGCATCGATCATCGACTGGATCTTGTCGAACTGCTGCTGGCTGATCACAGGGCCCATATCGCTCGACGGCGCGTCCGCCGGACCGACCACAAGCGCATCGGCCACTTCCTTCGCATAGGCCAACGCTTCGTCCATCCGCGCGCGCGGCACGAACATGCGCGTGGGCGCGTCGCACGATTGCCCGCTGTTATCGAAGCATGCGCGCGCGCCACGCGTGACGGCATCGCGCAGATCCGCATCTTCGAGAATCAGGTTCGCGGACTTGCCGCCCAGTTCCTGATGCACGCGCTTGACGGTATCAGCGGCGGCTTTTGCGACTTGCACGCCTGCGCGCGTCGATCCAGTGAACGACATCATGTCGATGTCCTTGTGACGCGACATGGCATCGCCCACCACCTGCCCTTCGCCGTTGACGAGATTGAACACGCCTGCGGGCACGCCTGCTTCATGCAGGATTTCCGCGTAGAGCATCGCGCTCATCGGGGCGAGTTCGGATGGCTTCAGTACCATCGTGCAACCTGCTGCGAGTGCGGGCGCGACTTTCGTCGTGATCTGCAACGCGGGCCAGTTCCACGGCGTGATGAGGCCGCATACGCCGACGGGCTCCTTGCGGATCAGCATGCTGCCTTTTAGCTGCTCGAAGTCGAAATGCTGCAGCGTGCGGATCATCGTTTCCAGATGTGCGGTGCCTGTCCATGCCTGGGCGTCGTGGGCGAACTGTTTTGGTGCGCCCATTTCGCGGCTGATTGCATCGACCATGTCGTCGTAGCGCTTGCGATAGACCTCGAGGATCGCTTGCAGCAGATCGATGCGCTGTTGCACCGTGGTTTCCGAGTACGAGGCGAATGCTTTTTTGGCAGCCGCTACTGCGAGATCGACGTCGCCCGCACTGCCCAGCGAAATCGTTGCGAATGGTTTAGCCGTGGATGGGTCGATTACGTCGAGTGTTTTGGGTTCGATCGGATCGATCCATTTTCCGTCGATATAGAACTGCGTGGCGTGCTGCATGATGTTTTCCTCTAATTGGTCCGATACGTTACATCGACTGTTCTCGAACTACATGTCTTCAAATCGAAATTCATTGGCGAGCGTGTTTGGCTCAGACTCGCGGTTCCCAATCAACCCGCTTTGATCTGCGAATCATTCTGGAGACTTTGACATGAGCAACATTACCTTTACCCGTATCGATGTGAAGGGCCCGGGCGCGACTGGCCTGCAGCCGGCGCTGCATGATCCCGCTGATGTGATTCTCGACGGCGCTAAAGCGCCGCATGCGGCGACTGCTTTTTCTGATGCTGAGAATTTGCTCACCGCTGGGGTTTGGCAGTGCGACGCCGGGACGCTCAAGTTGTCTGATCTGCCGATTCATGAAGTCTGTGTGCTGATTGAAGGCGAAGTCGTAATCACCAGCGATGATGGGCGTTCCGATCACTATAGGGCTGGTGATGCTTTTATTCTTCACAAGGGCTTCTCGGGTACCTGGCATATGCCTGTTGCTACTAAGAAGTACAGTGTTGTTTATTGTGGGTGAGGTTCTGGGTTAAACCGGCCGCGCGGTTTGTGCGCGGCTTTTTTTTGCTTGCTGTTAGGGTGGGATTCGGGCCTTTGCGCTGGCATCCGCGACTTGTTATCTAGCTTCACGCGTCGCCCCTGTGCGGGGCGGCACCTACTTTTCTTTGCCGCCGCAAAGAAAAGTAGGCAAAAGAAAGCGGCTCACACCGCCAACATTTCTTCCTGCCTGAGGGACCCCAAAGGGTCTTACGCTTCACACGGCAACCACGTGGCCTACATTCGTTGCCAACGCTCTTGCGCTGCGCCTCACCCGCTTCACGCGCCCGCGCTGCATCATGCCTTGCGAGATAGTCCACCGCCGCCCAGGTGGCAAACTGTGTGTAGGCCGTAGTGCCTCGCGCGCCTCACTTCGGACCGATAGCGCATGCGTTCCACCATGTAAGAGCGCCACGCTATACGGCGCGACAACCTACACGCAGTTTGCCACCTGGGCGGCACATACCATTCGCTGCCGCTTGCCCGAGTACGGGTATTCGAAGCGGGTGAGGCGTTAATTCGAAGCGTTGGCAACGAGCACCAACCAGGGCACTGCCGTGTGAAGTGTGGGACCGATTGGGGGCCCTCAGGCAAACACTAGAACTGGCGGTGTGAGCCGCTTTCTTTTGCCTACTTTTCTTTGCGGCGGCAAAGAAAAGTAGGTGCCGCCCCGCACAGGGGCGACGCCTGAAGCACGCTAACAAATCGCGGATGCCAGCGCAAAGGCCAGAACAACCAAACCGACCACGCCACGAAGGCAAAACGCGGATGCCAGCGCAAAACCAAAGCAAACCACCCGACGTCGCAAGACAAAAAAAACCTACATCGGAAACCCAAGCGCCTTAATGGAATTAATCCACCACCTTCTCCATCCACCTCGATCATCCGCCCCATCAAAAGCATTAAAAGTGATCTTGGCGGCGATCCACCGCACAGGCTCTGGCGGAATATACGAAGGCCCCTTCCGCGAGATATCAAGCGAAGTGATCAACGTATCGCGATTCCACAGCATCTCAAGCCCCATCCTCGCGCCGAACCGGCTCCCGGCAACGCCAAACCCGGTATACCCAGCAACGAACACAGTCTTCCCACCGTGATACTTGCGCGCAAAAACAGCCCCGCGAGAACAGTAATCAATCGGCCCACCCCACGCATGCGTAAACTTCACATCATCCAACTGCGGGAACGTCCGATAAAAAGCCTCAGCGAGTTTGTAATAAGTGCGCTCATCGCGATCCTGCGCAGGATTATTATCGCCACCAAAGTGATAACTAACACGCCCGCCAAAAATGATCCGATTGTCCTTCGTGAGACGAAAATAATTGAGCTGCGTACGCGTGTCATACACGCCCTGGCGGTTCTTCCAGCCAATACGCGCCATTTGCTCGTCGGTCAGCGGACTCGTCGCGACGATGTGATCACGCACCTGCATCACCCGCCGGTTGATATCCGACACACCGACATTCGCAGTACCCGTGCCGAGCAACACACGCGGCGTATCAATCCGCCCCGCCTGCGTATGCACGATCATCTTCTTGCCAGCATCTTCAAGACGCGTCAACGGCGAATGCTCATACAGCCGCACGCCAAGTTTCAAGGCAGCCGCCTTGAGCCCCCAAGCAAGCTTCGCCGGATGAATCGTCCCGCTACGATTGCGCGACCACATCGCACCTGCAAACAATGGCGAATCCAGTTGCTCGCGAGCCTTCGCACTATCGAGCAACACCACGTCATGACCATGCGACACATGCAGTTCGAAGTCATTCTGCAAATGGTCAAGATGCTTCTCGTCGACGGCCACTGTCATTTCGCCGTTCCATTCGACATCAGCTTCGATGCCATAACGCACGAGCGATTCCTTGAACCCGTCGAGATTCTCCTGGCCCAGACGCTCGAGCACATCGAGATCTTTCGGGAAGACACGCGTCGCGTTCGGCAACCCGTGCATCACGGACGTCGAAATAATCCCGCCCGGACGGCCCGACGCACCATATGCAATCTTGCCCGCTTCGATCAGCACGACGTCCAGACGAGGATCGTTCTCCTTCGCCTGAATCGCTGCCCACAAACCCGTAAAGCCGCCGCCGATAATCACGAGATCGGCCGTGGTCGGCCCGATCAGCTCGCGTTCGACGGCAGGCGCCGCCGGATTATCCAGCCAGAACGGAAACAGCTTGACACCTTCGAATGCGCGTTTGACCGACTCGCTCATCTTCTCACCTGCTCTATTCCAATCTTTGATAATGATGCCACCATCGGCATGCTCTCTTTTTTTACGCGGCATCCTGCGTGTCGAATACTTCTTCGCGCGGCGCCGCCATCCTGTTGCCTCGCATGCCTTCCGCCGTGCGCGGCTCGACCATCTTGATATGCGCATGCGTGGCCTTGTGGCTGCCGCGCAGCCATCGTCGGCCTTGCGGTCCATATACGCCGTCCGGCTCGGGGAAGCATTGCAGCAGCGTCACGTACAGCGTACAAGCCATCGTCAACGCAACGGGCAAGCTGATATCGAGGCCACCCGCGAGTTCGCCGAGCGGGCCCACGAACTGATCCGGCAGATTGACGAAGCACAGGCCCGTCAGCGCGCTCGGAACCCACGCGCCCATCGCGCGCCAGTTCCAGCCGTGCGTGAACCAGTAATGGCCGCCACGTCCGCCGCGATTGAACACCTGCAGATCGTCGGACAGATAGAAGCCGCGACGCGTCACGTAGCCGATGATCATGATCACCATCCACGGGCAGCTGCATGTGTTGATGAGCACCGAGAACGTCGACACGCTTTCCACGAGGTTGAACACGAAGCGCCCGAGAAAGATGAAGCCGATCGCAGCACAGCCGATCACGAACGTCGCACGCACGCGGTTGAGCAGCTTCGGGAACATGCTCGACATGTCGAGGCCCGTGCCGTACAGCGCCGTCGTACCCGTCGACATGCCGCCGATGATCGCAATCAGGCACACAGGCAGAAAGAACCAGTTCGGCGAGATCGCCAGCAATCCGCCAACATAGTTGTTCGACGCGATAAAGTCAGGCGCCTTCTGCGCGATGATCGTCGCCGTCGCGAGGCCGAAGAAGAACGGCACGAACGTCGCGATCTGCGCGACCATCACGGCCAGCATCGTGCGATGCCTCGGCGTGTTCTGCGGAATGTAGCGCGCCCAGTCGCCCATCGTCGATGCAAACGAAACGGGATTGCTCAGCGCGACGAGCACCGCGCTCACGAAAGCCGGCCAGAAACCGACCGCGCCCATCGCAAACTTGCCCGCGTAGTGGCTGTCGAACGGACCGGCGAACGCGAAGATGCCCGCGATGAACAGCAAACTCGCCGTCCACACTGCAATCTTGTTGACCCACAGCATAAAGCGAAAGCCGTAGATACACACCGTCAACACGAGCACCGCGAAGATGCCGTACGCGGCGCTCAGCGTAAAGCCGTTCACAGGCAAGCCGAGCAGATGATTCGCGCCGCCCACGAGCGCATCGCCCGAACTCCACACTGCGAGCGAAAAGAACGCGACGGATGTCAGCAACGCGAGAAACGAACCGACGATCCGTCCATGAATACCAAAGTGCGCGCCCGACGAAACGGGATCGTTCGTGCCGTTGCGCATGCCGAACAGACTCATCGGCGCAAGGATGCACGAGCCGACCAGCACGCCGATCACGATCGACGCGACGCCCGCCCAGAACGACAGGCCGAGCAGCACGGGAAAGCTGCCGAGCACGGAAGTGGAAAACGTATTGCAGCCGCCGAACAGCAGGCGGAACAGATCGATGGGCCGCGCATAGCGGGACGCGTCGGGAATGCGTTCGAAACCAAAGGTCTCGACTGTCGTGATGCTGCTGTTGTTGATCTCGGTGGGGCTGCTGCTCATGTCTCCGACTCCTCTGACGGCCAGGGAAATCACGCGGCTCGCGACTGGCTGGCGGCGTCCGCTTTTTAACGAATGTCTGGTCGCCACTGTAAAGAGAAACAATTCGGGCAAAAATATCGTCGGCGCAACCTTTACTTCGATATCGGTCGATGTAACCGGAAATCCTTGCCCAGAAAGGCTTCTCACACAGAAAGCCACGTCGCTGAAAGTCTCGAAAGCGGCTTGCGACATGCAAAACGTCGAAAAGAATCGGCAGATTTCACGCGCGGCGGCGCTTCCTCGCGGCCGTAACGGCAGGCATCGGAATTGGCACGCTGCCCTTCGCACCCTGTTCGATCAGGAAGTCGCGGAACAGGCTCGCGACATGCGGCAGGCGCTTGTCGGACACATGCATCACATACCAGTCGCGTTCGATCGGGTTGTCGGGCAGCGGCAACAGCGCCAGCAACCCCGCCTGAAATTCCAGCGAGCACGCGTGCAGCGACAGAAACGAAATGCCGAGCCCCGCTTCCACCAGTTGCTTGATCGCCTCGTTGCTCGACAGCTCGGAACCGATATGAAGCTTGTGACCCGCCTGCCTGAACAGGTTTTCGACCGTCGAGCGCGTGCCCGAGCCCCGCTCGCGCACGAACAGGTTCGCCGATTCCAGATCGCCAAGCGTGAGGCGTTTCTTTTTCATCAGCGCATGCGAAGGTGACGCGACGAATGCCATCGGATGCTTCGCGAATGCGGTAGCGACCGTGCGCAATTCACGCGGCGGGCTGCCCATCACGGCGAGATCGATTTCATGTGTCGCGAGCATGCGGATGATGTCCGCGCGATTGCCCACCTTGAACTGCACCTTCACTTGCGGACGCGCTTCCGTAAAGCGCACGAGAAACGGCGGGATCAGGTACTCGGCCGTCGTGATCGCGCCGATGCGCAGCGTGCCGCCCTGCTCGCCGTGCAACGCGGCGAGATCGTCGGCGGCGCCATTCCACAGGTCGAGAATTTCAAGCGCATAGCGCGCGAGGATCTCGCCCGCCGCCGTCAGTTGCACGCCGCGTCCCACGCGCTGCAGGAGCGGCGCGCCCGCTGCGTCTTCCAGCAAGCGGATTTGCAGCGACACGGCGGGCTGCGTCAACCGCAGTTCTTCAGCCGCGCCCGACACGCTGCCAAGCTTCGCCACCGTATGAAGCGTCTTCAATTGACGAAACGTCGCTGCCTTTAACATAAGTTAAAACCTATATGTTCGGTACAAACATTAAATTGTGCTGCGGTTTCGCTCAATTCTATACTCGACCTAACTGATGATGTTCACGCATGAATCCGCATTGAAAACGTTTCAGGAGAGTACGCATCATGACCTCGATCGATCGACACACCGCAAGTAGCACACGAACTGCGCCGCACCGAATCGTCGTCGTTGGCGGCGGCGTGGGTGGACTGGGACTCGCAACGCGTCTTGGCGAATCGCTCGGCAAGAGCGGGCATGCGCAAGTCGTCCTCGTCGACCGCTCGCCGACGCACTTCTGGAAGCCGCTGCTGCACGAAGCCGCGTCAGGCCAGATCGATCCCGCCACGCATCAGCTGCAATTCGCGGTGCAGGCACGGCGTCATGGCTTCGAGTTCGAGCAGGGTGCGCTGCAATCGCTCGATCGCGCGGAGCGTCACATCACGATCAGCGCAACGCGTGATGACAATGGCCGCGAAGTGCTCCCCGCACGTGAAATTGCATTCGATACGCTCGTGCTGGCGCTCGGCAGCGTGACCAACTACTTCGGCGTCAAGGGCGCGGAGCAAAATGCGCTGCCGCTGGAGTCTGTCACGCACGCGGAATCGTTCCGCCGCAAGCTGCTTGATGCCTGCACGCGGGCGAATCATGTGCGGCGCGTAAGCGGCGCGCAACAGGTGCAGCCGGTGTCGATCAATATCATCGGCGCGGGCGCGACGGGCGTCGAGCTTGCAGCGGCGTTGCGCGACAGCATCCGTTTGATGCACCGCTATAGCCTTTTCGCACTCGACCCGGAGCGCGACTTCCGCATCAGGTTGATCGAAGGTACGGAGCGCGTGCTGCCCGCGCTGTCGCAACGCATCTCGGCGCGCGCGCAGCGGATACTCGGCGGGCTCGGCGTCGACGTGCTCACGACGACACGTGTGACGGAAGTACGCGCAGATGCCGTGCTCACCCACGACGGCCAGCATCTGCCGAGCGACATCGCGATCTGGACCGCGGGCATCGCCGGGCCGCCTGTGTTGCGCGTGCTCGACGGCATCGACGTGAACCGCAATGCGCAAGTGCTCGTGACGCGCACGCTGCAAACCACGAATAACGCGAACATCTTCGCGCTCGGCGATTGCGCGGCCTGCCCTTCGCACGCGGACGGCTTTCTTGCACCGCGCGCCCAGGTCGCGCATCAGCAAGCGATGTTCCTGGCACGCGCGCTGAAGTGCCGTGTCGGCGGTGAAGCCCTGCCCGAGTTCACGTATCGCGATGCGGGCACGCTGGTCGGGTTCGGCGATGTGGGCACGATCGGCAGCCTGAGCGGCCTGCGCGAGCGGCCTGTGTTCGTCGACGGCTGGCTCGCCACCGTCGTGTACCGGCTGATCTATCGCCGGCACGTGATGACGGTCACCGGCTTCGCACGCATGGCGCTCGATACGGCGAGCCATTGGCTGCGACGCCGCGTGCATCCCGTGATCCGGCTGCATTGAGCCGAGGGTCACATACAGAACGGCAGGCGGTCAGTCGAGAAACTCGGCGGACCGCTTGCGCAACGCAGCCCCGAAGTCGTCGAGCCAACCGATCGACAGCCGCCAGCTCTGCCAATACAGATCGACGTCGAGATGCTTGCCCGGCGCCATATCGATCAGTTCGCCGCTTTCCAGTTGCGCGGCGATCATCCGCTCCGGGCACATGCCCCAACCCATCCCCGTCGCGCACGCGCGCAAGAAGCCGGATACGTGCGGAATCCAGTGCGTCGGCGCATCGATTTCGCCACGCGTGATCTTGTGTACGAAGCGCTTTTGCAGCTGATCTTTCGGATTGAAGTCGACGCACGGCGCACCGCGCAGCGTGTCGCGACTGACGCCTTCGCTGAAATAGCGTTCATAAAAGGCGGGCGTGCAGACGGCGCGGTAACGCATGCGCCCCAAACGCGTCGAGCGGCAGCCCTGAACCGGCTCCGATTGCGTCGTCACGGCGCCCTGCACGCTGCCGTCGCGAATCCGCTGCGCCGTATGGTCCTGATCGTCGATCACCAGATCGAGCAGCATGCCGCGCTCCGCGCAAAAGTCTGCAACCGCGTCGATGAACCATGTGCCGACGCTGTCGTCGTTCACCGCAACGCGCAAGGTCGGCCACGGTTCGAGCAGCGCGCCGGGCAGCTCAGGCATGCGCCCGTTGAGTTCCGCTTCCAGCAATAGCACACGCTCCGTATGCCGGCACAACAGCGCGCCCGAACGCGTCGCCGTGCAAGGCTGCCCGCGTTTGACGAGCACGCTGCCGACGCGCTCCTCCAGCAGTTTCACCCGCTGCGACACGGCGGAAGGCGTCACGTTCAGCGCAGCCGCCGCGCGGTCGAACGAGCCGTGGCGCACGACGGCCGCAAGCGCATCCAGCAAAGCATAATCGAGCATTAGCGTTCCTTAAGCGGCGTTACGGAAATTAGTTTCTCTTATTCTATCGACGACGGCACACTCACGCATCCGATTCCTTCTCTCCATACACCATCATGAACTGGCTGGCTTTTTCGCACGGCGCCGCGTTGTGCGCCTCGTTGATCGTCACTATCGGCGCGCAAAACGCGTTTGTGCTCCGTCAAGGCATCATGCGCTCGCATATCGGCAAGATCGTGCTGCTGTGTACGCTGTCCGATATCCTGCTGATCGGCGCGGGTGTCGGTGGCGCGTCGGTGCTCGTCGAGCGCTATCCGATCTTCATCCACGCGCTGCTGTACGTGGGTCTCGCGTACCTCGCGTGGTTCGGCATCAGCGCGCTGGTGCGCGCGGTGCGCCCCGGCCATGCCACCCTCGATGCCGATGCGAAAGCCGACACCGCACCGCCCGCGCAACGCGCGCTGCCCATCGTGCTGATGACGCTCGCGTTCACCTGGCTCAATCCGCACGTGTATCTGGATACGTTTCTGTTGATCGGCACGGCAGGTGCGCGTGAAGCGCAAGGGTCGCGCGCCGCGTTCGCGGTCGGCGCAATGGCCGTCAGCGCGATCTGGTTCGTCGCACTGGGCTATGGAGCGCGCGCGCTTGCGCCGCTGTTCAAGCGCGCCACCGCCTGGCGCGTGCTGGATGGCGCAATCGGCAGCATGGTGTTGCTGCTGGCCGTCACGCAGTTGCGCTGATTTGTTGATACGCGAACCCGCCGCTTAGCGCGTGAGCGAGACCTTCGTCAGCGGTTCGGCGTCTTTGATGATCGAGTGGCTCATGCCGATGGTCTGCAACCCGCCATCGGCCACATACGGCACGATGCCGAGCGTGCTGATCTTCTGCACGATCTGACGGCGGCAGGCTTCGTCTTCCGGCGGACAATAATCGATTGAAATGACGGGCAGGCTGTAGCGCTCGTGTATCTCGCGGGCCTGGGCGAGCAGCCATTCGCGGTCGTTGCCGGGTACTTCGTCGTAGCGCTGATTCGCCTGATCCCAGCGGCCGAACAGCGATTCGAACGCGACGGCCGCAACCTGATCATGCACCTGCGGCAGGATTTCAAAACCCCGGTTCAGTATCAGGCGCGCTTGCGGATAGCGGGCCTTCAATTCGCGCAACACCGCGCCAATACCCGCCTGCTGCTGCATCCGTTCGGCGTCCGTCTTCGCGACGAGCTGATACGAATCCAGTGTATCGAGAAAAAAGCCGCGATAGCCGCGTTCCCACAACGGCTTGATGATCTGGTCGACGAAAAACGCGGGCCATCCCGAAGCACTCTGATCGACAACCGTCGACGACCACGCCGCATTGCTGCCCGCGAACCACGTCTTCGGCATCTGCGCATAGTACGCGCGCTCTTTCGTCACTTCGCCGACGCTCACATACGCGTACCAGTTCGGGCAATGCGCCGTATGCGCGCGCGGATCGAAACCGCTGTCGGGTTCGATCACCACGGTATCGAACGGTTCGAAGCGCTCGGCCTGCACGTTCGCGCCGTAGAAGAACGCAACCGCCCCGATCCCTGTCGACGAAGCCCGCTTGCAGGCGGCCAGCGCGGGCCGCACCCACGCAACCGACAGCAACAGGATGACCACCGCCGCGCAAGCGACGACGATCCACGAAACGCCCAGACGGGCGAACGAACTGGCTGTCATAAACCGTTCAGTTGCGCAGCATGTAAGTTTCGTATTCGAGCTTGCTGAACTTGCGATCCAGCAGTTGCACGGCGGCAGCGACGAGAATCAGCAGCGTCAGCGCGAAGCCATAACCATAATAATCCGGCTGCATGTACAGCGTAATACCCGTCAGGATACCGTTCAACAGCACGAACGCAAGACACAGACGCAACACGGTGCGCCTCGCGTCGAGATAGAAGAACACGTTCAGCAGGCCGAGCAGCAACACCTGCAGGCTCGCGGCGATCACGTCGACCATCATCAGCGGCATATACAGCGACGAAATGCCGAGCGCATCGAGCACCAGGTGCCCGAACGCGAGAATCAGCAGCAGCACGACGGCTTGAATCTTCACGATCTCATACAGGCCCGCGCGCACACTGCCGACCATCATGTCGCGCATGTCGTTGATATGGCGCAGCGTTGCGCCGCTGCGCACGGCGTCATAGAAGCGGTCGTAGTATTCGACGAAATCGGCTTCGATGCGCACCAGGAACGTCGCCATGCCCGGCATCACGCACACGTAGGCGATGAAAACGGGAATGTCGTAAATGACGGACGCATGCAGCGGCCCGATCACCTTCGATCCCGTGCCCGGCGCATACCAGAACATGAACTTGTCGAGCCACACGCCGAGGTTGAACAGGAACCCGACCATCGCCAGGCTCGGATAGGCGAAGCGCTTCTGGAACACCTCGAACGAGATGAAGCGCGGGCTGCGATAGTTGCGATAGATGAGCCCCGACAAACCCGCGAGCAGCACGACATGCCCGGCGACGAAGCCACCGAGCAAACCCGACAGCCCGTGCGTATTGAGCATCAGCGCGAACGCGACGGTACAGCCATAGCCGATCGCGAACACAAAGAGAATCTGCCGGTACTGCTTCACGCTCGACAGGAAGATCACCGCGATCCAGATGTTGCTGACGACGACGAAGCCCGCCACCATCAGCAACCGATACATCAGCGGCTCGCCCTGAAAGCCGAACGCGACGGCAAGCACGCCGAGCACGCCCGAGGCCGCCGTCGAAACCAGCACGACGCCGTTGTAGTTCGACAGCACGAGGTCGTCGCGCTTCTCGAAGATCCGGTCGGAAATGAAGCGCGTGAAAGACAGTTGCAGCGGCCCCGTGAGGATCAGACTGCACGCAATCAGATAAGTCACCGACACCTGGAACTGCACGATCGCGTACTTCGGTATCACGAACGCGAGGCTCATCACACCGATGATCAGAATGCCGAAGATCGACAGGATCAGCGGGCCGGAGCTGATCAACCCCGCATACGCGTAAGCGCGCGCGACGCCGAACAGCGTCTGCCGCTTCAGGATCTTGCGAAGCTCGAAACCAATGCCAGCCATCAGCGCACCCCTTCCGTCTGTGCCGACTGCGTCGACTGTGCCGCTGCCGCCCTGCCCGCATGCATCGGGCAACCGCCGCCCTGCTTGCCTTCAGCCGCTTTGACTTGCGAAGGCGCCGCCATCAAACGCTGATACAGCACACGATATTGATCGATCATCTGCGCCTTCGTATAGAAACGCCGCACGCGCGCCAGTCCCGCCTGTTGCGCCGCAAGCCAGCGCGGCTCGTCGCCGAGCAGATCGAGCACGGCTTGCGCGAACGCAGCGGGATTGGCGATCGGCACCACGCTGCCCGCCGCGCCCAATGCGCGGTCCTCGTCGCCGTAGCCTTCGATCAGCTGGCGGCACGAACCCACGTCCGTCGTGATCGACGGGATGCCCGCTGCGAAACCTTCCAGCACGACGAGCGGCAAGGCCTCGCTGATCGACGTCAGCGCGAGCACGTCGACCTTCGGCAGAATCTCGTCGATGCGCTGAAAGCCGAGAAACTTCACGTTGTTCGCAAGACCCAGGCTTTCCGCGAGCGCGCGGCATTCCTGCGCGTACGACGGATCTTCTTCTTCAGGCCCGACGATCCATCCTTCGATATCAGGCATCGCGCGTGACGCAATGAAGAGCGCGCGAATGTAAGTCTTGATGTCCTTGATCGGCACCACGCGGCCGATCAGCGCGACCACGTTACGCGGCCGCACGGTGCGCTTTTCGACGAGCGGAGCAAGACCGTCGACGTCCACGCCGTTCGGAATGTTGCGCGTGCGCGCGGCCTGCGCGCCGTCCGTGATCTGCCGCTGACGGTTCGCTTCGTACAGCGCGACGATATCGTCGGCGGCGTCATAGGCGAGCTTGCCGAGCGCTTCGAAGAAACGCACCCACAGTTCGCGGAAATAGCTGATCTTCGAAATATCGCGCTCGAACGCGCCACGGTTGTCGCGAATCCATTGGCTTTGCAGCAGATCGATCTTGCGCTCTTTCGTATAGATGCCGTGCTCGGACACGAGCAGCGGCCGCCCCGTCCGGTAGTGCAGCAAGGCGCCCAGAAAGCCCGCATAACCCGTCGATACCGTGTGATAGACCTTCGCGGGCGGCAATTGCTCGGCGACGCGCGCGAGCTGCCACAGCGGCTTGTGCATGATGCGCACGGTCCAGAAGTAATCGGTAAACGACGGGTCCGTACAGTAGCGGTGATACTGATCGACGATAAAGTCCCACGCCGCGCGGCTCGTCAGGAACTGTTCCTCGCTGAGCGGCGCCTTGTCGCCAATCAGTTGCACCATGTCGGCCATCATCGCGCCGGCATCGACTTCGCCGCCGTTGCGCCAGGCTTCGTGCAGCGCCGCCGATTGCGCGAACGCCTGCGCATCGCCGGGAATTTCGCGTGCCGCCTGATCGTCCGCACCGGACGTCTCGTACAGATAGTGCGCCTCGAAGTGTACGACGTTGTCGGGCAGCGCATAGGCAGCCGCCTTGTAGTCCTCTTCGCGGCTGCCAATGAACGCAATCGCAAAGCGGATCTCCGGATACGAGCGGAGCATTTCGTTGACCCAGCTCGACACGCCGCCGCGCACATACGGGAACGTGCCTTCGAGCAGCAGGCAGACATCGGCGTCCGCAGCGCGGCGCATCAGTGACGGTTTCATGTGGACCAGTAACGCGCAACAGGTTTGAGCATCGGCAGCGTCGCGGCATTGCCGAGCGACGCGAGCAGTTCGGACACGCGCGCATAGTCGCCGCGCAGATATTCGACTTCGGCAAGCCACGGCACCAGACGCTCGCGCGGAAAACCGAGCGATTGCGCGCGGTCCATGTGCTGCGCGGCTTCGTCGGCGGCGCCGTTGGTCAGCGCGAGGCGGCCGCGAATCATCCACAGCGCGGCGTCGCTCGCGTCGATTTCGAGCGCGGCGCGCGCATGGCGGTCGGCCTGTTCGAGCGTGTGCCGATAAACGACGCCCTGCACGAGGTTTTGATAGATCAGTTCGAAATACAGCTCGGCGAGCTGCCGGTTGATCGCATGACGATCGCCTTCCGACTGCGCCGATT
Organism: Paraburkholderia steynii; assembly: GCF_900100565.1. NCBI lineage: Bacteria > Pseudomonadati > Pseudomonadota > Betaproteobacteria > Burkholderiales > Burkholderiaceae > Paraburkholderia > Paraburkholderia steynii. Next base: position 296,008 of record NZ_FNDI01000006.1, read on the forward strand.
CCAGCGCCTTGCCAGCATGGAAAATGCGCTGCATCACGTCGTTTTCCGCCTGATCCAGCGTGCCGTACGCGATCAGGCGCACGTCTTCGACCGGGTCCGCGAGCAGATCGCGCAGCAGCGTGCCCGTGGTGCGGGTCGGCATGCTCTGGATCGCAACGAGCGCCGACAGGCGATCGGCGGCTGCCACCTTCGTGTTCACGAGCCGCGCCTGCAAGCGCGCGCCGCCGCCGTGCGAGACGCGCGACATCAGATACGTGACGAACTCGGGCGCGGGCACGTCGCCCATTTCGTCGTCCGCATGCGAGGCCGGATAGCACGCCGCCCAGATGCAGCTCACCAGCACGACGAGGCCGCCGAGCAGCGGCACGAACGTACAAGCAAGCCCGAGCAGCAGCAAGCTCCACGCGCGCGGCTCGCGATAACGCAGCGGCAGCAGCAGACGGAACAGCAGCGCCTGCAGCACGCCGCACACCACATTGAACGCAACGGCGGGCAGCAGCGGATCGTACGCGGTGGGCGTATTCGCGAAGTACACGATGCCCACGCACTGAATGCCGGCGACGATGACGATGCCCAGCACCGCGAGCATGGCAACCAGTGCGGCAACGAACCCGCCGCCGCTGGAGCGGTTTGCGGTGGCCTTATCCATCGAGACCACTACGCAGAAGAAGACGCTTCAACGCCACGCCCGGCTCGTCGCCGCCCAGATGCAGCGTGTGTACGCCGATGCGCGCGCCTTCGAGGTCGAGATTGAACTGCGCGCGCAGGCTCGATTCGATCCGCGCGAGATAGCCATCGACGCCCGTTGCGTCGGTTGCGGGCATCAGGTTCAGCAGCACCGACTGCCCCGCCGATTTCACCGGCCACATCAGGTCAAGAGAACGACGGCGGCGCATCACGTGCTCGAAGAACGAATCGCCGGCATCGTCATGAGGGAACACGAGCGCCACCAGCGACGACGTGATGCCTGCCGAGCGTTCGAGCCGCGTGAGCCGGCTCACGTCGAGCGCGAATTCGTACGGGCAATCGGGCACCGCGTGCTGGATATCGCGCACCTGCTGCGAGTGCTCGACGCCGTCGGCGTAGTAGCCGAGCAGCACGAGCAGCAGTTGCAGATTGTCGAAATTCAGCGACAGGAACGGCATGCGACGGATGGCGAGCATCGCGAGCATGGTGCCGTCGGCGGAAATCAGCGGCGCGCATACCAGCAGATGCGTGTTCGTCACCGGCCGCTCTTCGCTCTTCAGATGCGCGACGGCACGCGTTTCGAGCGCGCGCTGCACGAGTTCGTCGCGCGGATCGAAGTCGAACGTATCGCCGATATGCGCGAGCGCGTCGCGCCCCACCTTACCGTCATGCACGGGATACAGCGCAGCCACTTCGATCTGGCAGGCCTGCGCGACGAATTCGAGCAGTTCGCGCGTGCCGGGCATGTCGCCTGAACCATGCGGTTTTGTATCGAGACCATGCGCGACGGAAATGCGGCGCAGCTCGGTGATCGAATCGCGCAGCGTGGTCGGCTTCGTCAACAGGTCCTTTTCGAGGCGCTCGTGCGACAGCCGCATCAGATAGTGACTGTTCGTGATCGCGACGAGCCGGTCGTTCAGATAGTCGTTGATCGCGTTCGCGCGCTGCGCGCGGCTGCCCCACGTATCGCCGAAGTGGCCCGCGACGATGGTCTGCAGCACGCCGCCCGTGAAGAACAGCGTCGGCCATGCGGCCGTGCTGCCCTGCACCAGCACCTGCGTGAACACCTGGTAGGCGCCGATCAGCATCGCGCAGCCGAGCAGGCCGAGCAGCGTGCCGTAACGCAGCGCGATGATGAGCGGCGCGAACCACAGCCACGGAAAGCCCGTGTGCAGCAGGAACGGATCGTTGCGATCGAGCGTATAGGAAACCGCGAAGACCACGCCGATGAACACGACCGTCTCCACGATGGAAAACGGACGCGACACCGCGGGCGCGACGAGGCGCCGCCACGCGCTCAGGTTGCCGAACGGGTTCGATTGGCGCGGTTTGGCCGCACTACTGGCGGCACTGGCGGCGCTTTGCGCGCTGACGGTATTCACGGCCGACTCCTCATCACGTGTCGAGTTGCTCTGGTATTGCAGATTGCCGCGCGCATGTCACGAAGCACATGACAGACGCGCGACGCCATCAGCCGCGCGTGCGCAGCGGCGACAGCAGGCTGCCGATCAGCGACGACGCGACGCTCGACAGGCTCGAGCGCGTCCAGCCGCTCTTCGAACCCGTCGCGCTCCACACGACCTGGCCCGACGCCACGTCGATCAGCTCGAACGTCACGCCCGCGACGGGCTCGCCGTCCACGCCGACCTTGTAGCGCCACTCTTCGACAGCACCCGTCAGCACGTACTTCACGCGCTGCTCACGCGCCCATGCGAGCTTCTTCTCGCCGATATCGCGCTGCGCGGTGTCGAACATCGCATTCGCGGATGCATCGACAGGCGCGAGACGCACATCGGCAAAGCCGTTCTGACGCAACGCATTCGCCGCAATCGCCGCAGCGCTGCTGCCCGCTGCCGGCGTTTCCGTGAAGTTCGCCATCGTCACGACGGCGACGGAGTCCTTCGATTCGATGGCAGGCGAGCCCGCCTGGCGAATCGAACCGCATGCGCCCAGCACCAGCGCCGAAGCGGCCGCTGCCGCCACCCACTTGATCAAACGTGTCCAGCCGTTGATGTTGCTCATCGAACCACTCCTCAGAAATGTCGTTATCGTCCCAATTCGCCGAATCAGCAGAACCCGAATCAGTAGAACCTGAATTAGTAGAACCACTTGTACCGCGCGCCCAGCAACGTGACGGGCGTGCCGATCTTCGACACGCGCTGATGCTGAAGGAACACCGCCAGGTGATCGCCGCCAAACACTGCGCCTGCAATGCCGAGACTCACGTCCGGCCCCCAACCCTGAATCGAGTCATGCACGATGCCCACGTCGAAGAAAGGACGCCATGCATGCGTGTACTGCTCGAGCAGATCGTTGCCGAAGCCGAAGTAGAAGCCGTATTGCGTGTACGTGTCCGGCATGAAGTCCTGCGCGGTCGCGGGCTGCAAGGCAGTCGGCAGGAGGCGCGTGAACAGCGCGTCAGGCTGGCCGCTTGCGCCGTAACCGCCGTGCGTGATCAGCGCGCGCAACGTGTAGTCCGGGTAAGTCGTGCGGATGCGGTAAGTCACTTCCGCCGTCGACAGCACGCCGCTGCCGATGTAGTTGCGCGCCTGGCTATAGAAGCGGTCCGCTTCGACACTGCCCGTGAGCGTGATCCGCTCCGTCATCCGGTAGGTCAGATCGCCGATCACGTTGTCCTTCATGCCACCGATCAGCAGCGTCTGGTTTTCATCCGCGACCTGGTTGCGGCCCGCGCGCACGCCGAGTGTCAGCGGCGAGTTGCGCCCCACTTCGCCCGCGAGATCGAGCGTATAGAACGCGGCCGAGCCGACGCGCCGGCCGCCCGTGATCGTGAACGACGTATCGCGCGTTTGCCGCTCGCCGTAGATGTTGAGCCAGCGGTCGACGGACGGCACGTTGACCAGCTGCGTGATGTCCGTCGAATGCTGGAAGTGCTGCACGGCCGTTACGCCGACGAGGTAGCGCTCGGCAATCTTGCGGCTGGCCGCGAGCGTCGTCTCGACGTAATCGAGCGGATGCTCGATGTGATTGACGACATCGGCGTCGATCGATTGCGGCCAGTCGAGCGTCGTTTCCGTCACGCGCGTATGCAGGTCGGTGTCTTCCGGCGCGCCGTCGAGCGCGTTGAACGCGAGCTGCTGCGCGCGATCCGGCCGGTCGACGGCGATCGTCGCGTCGATGCGGTCGTTGACGGGCAGGCGCGAGCGTTCCACCGCGAGGAGGCGTTCCATCTCGGGGATATCGTTCTCCGCAAGCGCGATGGTCAGCTGCGCATCGGCGGGACGCGACAGGCGCTCCGCGTATTGCTGCGCGAGCCAGCGCTTCGCCAGCGGATTGCTTTCCTTCGACAGCGCCCACGCCACGGCCACTTCCTTCGCGACGGCGCCGCGTACGCGCGCGTTCTCCGGCAACCCTGCGCCGTCCAGCGGCGCACCGCCCGGCAGCCCCTTCGCCGTGCCGATCATCGTGCGGCGTGCGATGGCATTGTCAGCCGATGCGGGCCGCGCCGACATCAGGCTGTCGAGCAGCGCAGCGGACGTATCGCCCGTTGCGTATTCGGCCGAGAGCGTCACGCGTCGGCCACGCAGGTCTTCGAGCGTCTCGGCGTCCTGCGCGGTGCGGCCGCGCATCGCCGCGCGCTGCGCGCCATGCAGCTTCACGAGTTGCGCTTCGTCCTGCTGCATCTGCAGCCACACCTTCTTGCGGATCGACCACGCGAGGCCGTCATGCCCCGCCTGCTCCTGCGCGTCGGCATAGGTGAGCAGCCACAGCGGATCGCGCGACATCATCGCCGACTGGCGGCGCAGATATTCGAGCGCCGCGACGGGCCGGTTCAGGCGCATTTCGGCGGCTGCGTACGGCTCCCACAAGGCCGAGCTTTGATCGGCACTGCCGCGCCAGCGCTTGAGCGCTTCGCGCAGATCGCCGTCGCTGCCGTAGTCGACCAGCGTCCACAGATACGCCGCGCGCAGATCGGAGCTCGCACCCGGCAAATCGACGGCGCGCTTCAGATCGGCGAGCGCCTTCTGCGGTTCGTTGATGAGGCGGTAGTATTCGGCGCGCACGCCGAGCAGTGCGGGCGAGGCTTCGGCCGCTTTGAGCTCGTCGGGCGTGAGGCTCGCGAGCAGCGTCGCGATGCGGTCCATCGCCTGCGCGTCGGTGTAGTAGAAGATCGCGTCCTGCAACGCGCGCACCGTGTGATCGCGGCGATAACGCAATTCGGCGACACGGCCTGCATCGATCGGATACGGGTCGTAGAAGTACGTCATGTCGCCGAGGTCTTCGGGCGTCGCCGCGCCGCTCGCGATCAGATGGAAATACGCTTCGTTCGCGTCGTCGTCCCGTTGCAGCAGACGCGCGAGTTCGGCGTAGTTACGCCAGAAGTCCTCGTCGCTGTCTTTCGCGCCCGCGCGCGCCGTTTTCAGCGCGGCCAGCGACGCACGATAGTCGCCCTGCCGGTACAGCACGCTCGCCGTGCGCAGCGCCGCATTCGCGTCGTTCGGATGACGCGCCTGCACCGCGCGATACGTCGCGAGCGCCTGATCGTCATGACCCGCGCGCTCTGCGAGCTGGCCGATGCGTTGATCGATCGCATCGGCGTTCGTCGCGCGCGGCAGCGAGCGCAGGAACGCGAGGCCATCGTCGGGACGGCCGAGACGTTCGTACGTTGCCGTCACGTTGTCGATCAGCTTCAGGTCGTTCGGTTTCGCACGCGCTTCGTGGACGAGTGCCGTCAGATAGGCTTCGTCGTCGTCGAGCATCGGCGCGATGCGCAGCACGTTCTGCCAGCCAACCTGATCATTCGACAGTTGCGCATAGTCGAGCCAGGACTTCAGCGCGAGCGACGGATCGCGATTCCATTCGGCGACCTGCGCGAGACGCTTGACCCATTCCACCGAACGCGGATCGCGCTGCACCTGCTGCGCGGCGACCTTCTGTGCGCTCGCCAGATCGCCCGATTCGACGAAGGCCTGAAACACGACGTTCGCGACGCTCGGGTCCGAGCGGACTGCGGATGCGTCAACACTGTTCACGCTGCTTGCGGCTTGCGGCACTTGCGCTGCGGGTGCTACTGGCGCTGCTTGCGTGGCAACGCGGATCACGCGCACTTCGCCCTGCTCTTGCGCCGCTGCCTCGCGCATGGCGGCACGCAGGCTGACGAGCGAGCCGCCATGCCGATACGCGACGGGACCATCCATATACGCATATCCCGCTTGCGCCACGCTGCGCACATGCTCGGCCAGCGGCGACGACGGCTCGGCGAGCGCGTACTTCGCCAGCAGCTTCGCGTACCGGTCGACTGCATCCGGACGATTCGCCGCGCGCGCGAGATTGAGCAACACGATGAGCGTCGCGGGATCGTCGGCGAGCTTGCCGAGATGCGCGTCGGCGGCCGTCAGTGCGTCGTCGAGCAGATTGCCCGACTGCAGCGTGCGCACGCCCGCGACGAAGCAACGGCGCTGCTCGTCGCGCGTCTGCGCCACGGCTTCCTGACGGAACCATGCATCGGCGGCTGCGTGGTAGTCACCGACCTGCAGCGCGTAACGCGTGATCTGCGTGTCCCACTTCGTGCGTCCGTCGGGATCGTTGGCCGACAGACGCGCATACAGATGCGCCGCGAGATCGGGCATGCCGACGGCGGCCGAACGCTGCGCGAGCCACTCCAGATCCTTCGGCGCCCACGGCAGCTTCGCAGCCTGCGTCAGACGCGCGCGCAGCTCTTCGAGCGCGGGCGCGCGGCGCGGGTCTTCTTCGGGAATCGCGAAGGTGCGCTGCTCCGTCACCGACAGATGCAGCATCATCGCGCTGCGCATCATGTCGTCGGTGCCGAGCGCTTGCATGCGCGTGGCGATGCGCTCGGCGTCGTCGGTGCGTCCCAGATACAGATATTGCGCGCCCAGCAACGACAGGAATTCCTCGTTGTCGGGACGCACCTTCGACCACGCTTCCAGGTACGCGACGCTCAACTCGCTCGGCGCACCGACGGACGCGACGCGCTGGCGCAAGCCGCCGCGCGGCGACACGCCGTACATGGTCGCGAGCACCACGCCCGTGAGCGTGTAGACGAGCCACGTCGGAACGATACGGGGACGTTTGTCGTTCGTTTTATCGTTCACAGCGGATCTCGACGGGCTGATAGTGGGCTTCGAGCGCATTGAGCGCGGGCGTGTCGAAGCGGACGTAGGCTCCGTCGCGTTGCAGCGGCACCGCGCGGCCCGCCACTGTCGCGCTGCACGTCTGTGCATTCGCGAGCTTCACGAACGGCTGGTAGTAGCTGCCGAACTCGAACGACATGTTCTTGCCGTCGCGTTTGAAATCGCGCACGAAGCCATTCGCTTCGGCGATGTACGGCAGCGCATCCGCTTTCGACAGCGCACCCGGGGCCGGTGCGCCGGACCGGTCGAACGACACACGCGCCGCGCCATCGGTGATGTGGATGTACGTGCCGTCCGGTCCCGCCGCGTAGCCCGTCACGCCGCGCGACGCGTGCAGATCGGGCGAGGTCGTCAGCGGCCAGTGCAGTTCGCGCACTTCGCCGTTGCCGCGCACGATCCAGTCGCTCGACTTCGCGTTCGACGCCTCGCTTTGCACCGTGCGCGCGACAGCGAACGAGCGCCAGTCGAGCACCTTGTGCGCGTAGTCCGTCATATGCACGGGCAGCACCGGCTGCTTGAGCACGGCCGCGAAAATCTGGTCGAGTGCGCGCAGCGACGCGACCTTCGTGCCGCTGTACATGTGGTAGTAGATATCGATCGGCTTGAAGCGCAGCGGCTTGTCCGTCATGTCGAAAGTTTCGAGCACGCGCGTGAAGCCGTAGAACGGGCCGAGCCAGTCGTTCGTGTAGACGTTCTCGTCCTGGTTCGGCGCGTACACCTGATACGCGCCCGGCCCCTTCAGCACGCCGATGGGCGCGATATTGGTCCAGCTGTTCGCGCTCTTCGTGATCACGGTGTCGCCGCCGTTCACGTTGTCGACGCCCGCTGCATAGACCTTACGCACGACGATCGCAGGCGGCTCGCAGTTGCCCGGCCACTGCAGGATCGTCGTCTTCTTGCCCGGGGGCGCGAGACGCGAGTTGATGTAGTCGATCGAGCCCGTAACTTCGCGGTCGATATTGAACGTGTAGTTCGGGATATTCAGCGAGAAGGCTGTGTCGCCGCCGCCGCGATCGATGCGCTCTCCCGTCTTCGCGTCGACGTTCTCCCACTCGAACGGATGCGAATACGTGTGCGTGCCGATCGCCACATAAGGCAGCGCGAACATCTTGCGCGCGATCTCTTCGAGTCGCGGCGAGATCTGCGGATACAGGCCCTTCGGCCCCACTTCGCCTTCGATCACCGACAGCGTCATCGGCACCTTGTAGCGCGTGAATATCTGCTGGAACAGCGCTTCGCCCGAATAGTCGGCGCCGGGAAATTCCGCGCGCGACGCAAAGCCGTCGCCGTCCACATGCGACATGAAAAGACGCCGGCCGTTTTCCGTGGTGACGCTCGGTGACGGCATCGGTTGCAGACGCAACGCTTGACGCAGAAACTCGATCGGCTGGATAGCCCAACGCTCCTGGCCGATGCCGTTGAGCGAGACCACCGTGTACGGGCTCATCGCGAAGCCGCCCCACGGCGTGATGGCGATCTGGTCGAGCGTCGCTTCGCCGCTCTTCACGCGCAGCAACGACTTGCTCGCGCTGCCAACCTGAACGCCCGTCAGGTCGCGCGTGCCGAGCTTGGGATCGACTTCGAAGCCGACCATCGGATCGCGCGTGACGACTTCGATCTTGTCCGCGAACGGCCCCGCCACGGCTTGCAGATCAAGCGCGCGCCCTTCGTCTTCTGCCGCATCGAAACCGAACTGGCCGAGAAAAACCATCGGCACGTGCGCCGCGAGGCGCGCATCGACCCACGCGCGCCACGCGCCGCTGTTCGGCGTCTCGTCGCCCTGCAGCCACGCGACGACGCCCGCATAGCGGTCCGGCGTGATGCCCTCGGGCAGCGGCTCGTGGACGTTCGCGTATTCGACGTCGTAGCCGAGATAGTTGAGCGGCGTCGCGAGATCGCGCACGCCGGGCGTTTCGTCGAGCGGCAGGTCTTCGTCGCTGTCCTGCACGATCAGCACCTTGCGCGGTAGCACTTCGATCGCGCCGATGCCGACCACGTTCAGCGACGCGTTCGTCACATACGGCGTGACGCCCGCGGCGAGCACCTGCGCGGCCGTTGCGCGCGCGCAGGCACGGTCGTCGGCGGGACAGGTTTCGATCGATACCACGGGCACGCCCGTCGTTTGCGTGAACTGTTGCGCGGCGGCGATGCGCGCGTCGCGCTCGCCTGCCGCGACGTTTCCGCTCGCTGCGTCGCGCACGATCGAAGGTCCGATCACCGCATATAGCGCTTTCGAATACGGCAACGCGGCTTGCAACGCCGCGTCGCCGCCGATCACGAGACGCGCGTCGGGATGCGCAGCGCGGATCGCATCGACAGCTGCAATGGCCGCCGGCGTGTCGAGCAGGAAGCCGCGATAGCCGCGCTGCCAGAGCGGTTCGATCTGTGCAGCGACGAATGCGTCGGGCGTGCCTTGCGCGGCATCGGCATGCGTGCGCGCAAGCCACACGGTATGACGCAGCGGATGCGCGGCAGGATCGAAGCCGCTGGCGGGATCGATCACGACGGCATCGAACGCCTGCAACTCGCCAACAGGCACGCGCGAGCCATAGAAGAATGCGAGATTGACGTGCGGCGCCTGGACACCGCTCGATGCTTGCGCGTGCAACTGAGTGGACGCCGGAGCTTGTGCCTGCGTCTGCGCATGCGCGGCGACGCCGTGCAGCGCAAGCGCGGCTGTCGCCGTGAGCGCAACCATGCGAGCGTGCGCGAGCGCACGAACGAGAGCGCGCGGTTGCGCCATCATCGTTCTGTCCATTCGCGGCTTATCGCCTTGCATTACCCCGTCGAGCGCCGGTCGCGCTTCGAATATCGATTGAATCCCCACTGGCATACGATTTTTTCTTCGGTTTATTACTTTTTTACCGACCGGCTTTAAAGCGCCGGTTTTCCCCGGGATTTATGTCCCTACGGCAGCATTGGATGACCAAATGTTAAATACTGGCCATCCGCCACATGCGGATGAAAATCTGCAGACTGGAAAGATCAGAGGATATGAAGCGCTATCTCTGTGAATCGGCGCGAATTCTAACGCGTCCAACGTCAAAAAAGACGGGTGTCGCAAAAAGATCACGCGACTAAAAACGCTTAAACGATGGGCACAATCGATACCGCATTAATCTGAGAAAGGCTCGCAAACGTTAAACAGATAATAGCGAACGCATATACACTTTTCATTATTTTTCAATTCGACGCCAGCGCAATACCCGGCATTTCATGCAGGATGCGGCCATTTTAAAAGCCCAATATTTCGCTATTGAAAGGCGCGCAAACGATTTCGCGGTTGCAACGCATTGCAACTCGCGTCGGCGCACACGTTCATGCGATCATCGGGCACATGAACGATCAACGTTATTGGTGCGATCCGCAGCTGCCGTTCGTCGAAAGCCGGCTCGCTTCTCATTCGCGCGCGTGCTATGTGCCGCATACGCACGAGACGCTATCGATCGGCGCCGTCGACAGCGGGCACAGCAACTACGCGTGCGGTGACGACCGCGCGCGCCTCGGTCCGGGCAGTCTTGTGCTGATTCCTGCGATGCGGGTCCACTCGTGCAATCCCGATACGGAGAGCGAGTGGAGTTATCAGATGCTTCATCTCGACGTCGCGTGGGCGAGCGCGGTGCTGCGCGAAAACGGCAGCGCGGACGCCGATGCCGTGCTTGCGCGTCCGTCGATCAACGAGAACCGCGAAGCGTACCTGCGTTACTGCGCGCTCAACCGGCAGTTGTTCTCGAACGCGGATAGCGCCGAGAAGGAAGCGGCGCTGATCCTGTTCGTCAGCGAACGTTCGTGGCTCGGCGAGGCGCGCGACGTTCTGCCCGTGCCGCGCATCGCAGCCGAGCGCCTCGCGCGCATCACCGGCCTTCTGCATGACGCGTACGGCGAGCGCCTGCCCATTGCGCAACTCGCGCAGATGGCGGGCATGAGCCGCTATGCGTTCATTCGAGCGTTCCGTGCCGCGACGGGCATGTCGCCCCATGCGTATCAGCTCGATCTGCGTATCAACGCGGCGCGGCGTCTGTTGCGTCACGGACAAGCGCTCACCGCCATCGCGCATGAGCTTGGTTTCGCGGATCAAGCGCATTTCCAGCGCGCCTTCAAGGAGCGCGTCGCGATGACGCCGGGCGCTTACCGCCGCGCTGCCGTGTCGTAAGCACCCTTCTGCTTCGCGTCGCGCACTTTTCTTCAATATCTTCGTTCGCCTGTCCAGCAGACTCCCGTCACACATAAGGAGTCGAGATGGGCCTTTCTCTTCAGCAATTCGCGATGGTCGCAGGCGCGCATCTTCTTGCGTTGCTCAGTCCCGGCCCGGATTTTTTTCTGATCGCGCGCAGTGCGCTGTTGCGCGGCTGGCGCAAGACGGGCGCCGTGTGCTTCGGCATTGCCTGCGCAAACGGCGTGTTCATCGCGCTCGCCGTCGGCGGCTTTGCAGCGCTGCATCGGCATGGGATCGCCTTCGCGCTCGTGCAGGCAGCGGGCTGCGCTTATCTGTTCTACCTCGGCGTATTGATGCTTCGGCATGCAAGGGCGGCATCGATTGCGGCGCATGTGCAGGACGGCTCGCCAGCGCCGCAGACAGGTGCGTGGCATACACCTTTCGCGATGGGTTTCGCATCCGCGATCCTCAATCCGAAGAACGCGCTCTTTTACGCAAGCCTGTTTGCCCTGCTCGCGGCCCGCGACGCGCCGTTCGGCGCACAGATCGTGTACGGCGTATGGATGTTCGCTGCCGTGTTCGGCTGGGATCTGCTCGTCGCGATGGGAATCGGGCATCCGTCGGTGGTCGCGCGCTTCACAAGGCACAGCGCCGCGATCGAACGCGTCACGGGTGTCGTGCTGCTCACGATCGCAGCGAGCGTGCTGACGATGCTCGCGCGCGAGTGGCTATGAAGTCGTTGTACCAATGACTCTGCGTCATCGATTGTTATCGATTAATGCTGCAAGCGTATCGATCCCATTGGGCGCGAACACGCGAATACCATGCCGCTCCAGCAACGCGGCCGTCACGCCGGATGCGTCGTGCGCAACGCTCGAAAACGTGCCGTCATAGATAAAGCTGCTGCCGCACGATGGACTACCGTCGGCAAGCAGCGCGTAGCGGCAGTCATGCGCAAGCGCCTGCTGAAGCGCGTGGCGCGCGCCGTCGATGAAAAGCGCTGTGACGTCCGCGCCAGCGTTATCGCAAATGCTGGCCGTACCGTCGAGCACATCGCGTCCGTTGCGGCGCAACTGGATTTCGGCGGGACGGCGCGGCGTGCCGAAGCCCGCCGCCACTTCCGGACACACGACGACGAGCCGCCCTTCATCACGCCACGTCTGCAGCAGCACGCTTGCGAGCGTCTTCGCGGAACCGTCGTATCGCACCGGCAAACCGGCGAGGCACGCGCTAACGAGTATCCTTTCCATAACGGGACGATTGGGTTTCAGTGCGCCGCAGGCGTCTGATCATTGCCCGATAGGCACGGGTGTTGCTCCATGCCGTGACGGCGGCGCCTGTGTCTGTCGATGCGGTTCCCGCGCGTGGGTCGATCATCGGATCGACCTGTCCAGCAATCCTTTGGTGGAGGCTTCCATGCTTCGATACGCTGCCATCTTTTTCGTCATCGCCATTATCGCGGCAATCTTCGGGTTTGGCGGCATCGCCGCTGGCGCTGCCGAAATAGCGAAGGTGCTGTTCTTTATCTTTATTGTGATCTTTCTCGTCACGCTGCTCATGGGCGTGATCAGACGTTAGGGCTGCGCGCGGGTCTTTTGGGTCTTCACGCGTTAGCGAAGCGATGGACCTTGCCGGCGGACGTGCAATTTATAGTGCGTCCGCTTGCAATACTTTCCTCCCGATAGCATTACGCCCCGCCGCGCGACTCCAGCGCGCTCAGCGCCTCATCCAGCCTTCGTGCGCGGTTCTTTTGAGCGGGAATACGCGCGGCGGCCGACACGTCGTCGATGCGCTTGCGCCAGTACGACAGCGGTATGTGATCCGTGCCGGAAATCCGCGCCAATACATGCTCGAGATGGTCGAGAGCGGACTCAAGCTGGTGATGGTTCATGCCTTTCCCCGGTCGCACCGTCCGCGCGGACCGACTGTGTCGTCGTGTGTCCGTCGCGGCGGTGTCGAATTGATATGTCCTTCAGGAGGCCACTATACGCTCGCCATCCGGATGACCCATTGGAATCGGCGAGCGCTTGCAGCCCTCGGACGCACAATATGACATCCAGGAAAAATCCCCCGCAAGCCCGCCGTTGCGTATACGAGGAAACCTCATAACTTTCACGCGCTTGTAAAACTATCATCCTCCGGCGCCAGTCGCGGAATGTCGGGACTGAGATCGTAGTTCAGGAAGCCGAGAATCAGCCGGACCATTTCGTCTTCGAACGCATCGGTACCGAAGTAATGCGGCCGTTCCAGCGCCGTTGCGAGCAGGACGCCGGAGATCGCGCGAAACAGCACGAAGCGCGCTTCGTCGCGCTTGATGCGTTTGCCGAGATCCGGGTTCTCGCGGTTCAGCGTACCCGCGATCAGTTCGAAGTAGCGCAGCATGCCCTGTCCGATCGCCGTATCGGGCGCGGCATCCGCCCATTCGGCGCGCAGGATGCTGTAAAGGCGCGGACGGTCGCCGATGAACGCCGCCGTCGCGCGCATCATGCGGCGCGCGTTCAGGCCCGTGCCGAACGGCGCGGGCTGCGTGAGCGCTTCCTTCATCATCGCCGTGAGGCGTTCCAGCTCGCGCCGCGCGAGCGCTTCGATCAACCCCTCCTTGTTCGGAAAGTACTGATAGATCGCACCGATGCTGAAGCCTGCCGTATCGGCGACACGCTGTGTCGTCAGCCCTGCCTTGCCATGGGATTCGAGCGTGCGGGCGGCGGCTTCGAGAATGCTGTCGAGCGCGAATTCGGCGCGCGCCTGCTTGGGCTGCCGACGCGACGGGTGAGTCGTGGGCAAAGAAACTCCGTGAATCAATGAAGGTTGAAGATCGTTGGGTGTGCAACGTGATGTTCCATCGAACCTCGATGCAAGCAGTTTGCATCAATCATGCCGATCATGAAACGCCATGACGCGAAAACGATGCACGATCCGCCGCAGCGAGGTTATCACGCGGCTCGCCGCCTATCACCGGCGTGGCGCTCTAGACGCGCGCTCGATGAAGTCGAGATCGAGCGCTTCGCAGAGGAAGGTCCGCAATGCGTCGACGGCGGCTTCCTGCGCGCCCGCCGCCTGCCGCACGAACAGGCCGAGGTCGGCGGCGGGCGGCTCCGGCAGGCCGTCGGCGGCGCCCAGCACGCGCATCGTGTCGTAACGGATATTGCCGTCAAGCAGCACCGATACGCCCAGCCCAGCCTCGACAGCCGACTGCACGGCGGGCAGGCTCGTGCTCGTGCAGACGACGCGCCACGCGATGCCCGCACGCCGCAGTACCGTCATCACCTGCTGCTGCCACAGACACGCTCCGCCAAACGCGACGAGCGGCAACGGCGATTGCGGGTCGGCAAGATAACCGCGCGCGCCGACCCAGAAGAGCGGCTGCGTCCACGTGACGAGCGGCGTCGCGTCGACCATCGCGGGATCGCCGACGAGCACATCGAGTGCGCCGTCGTTGAGACGCCGCGACAGCGCTGCGCTCGCATCGACGACGATCTCCAGCGCGACCTGCGGATGCGCGGCCGAAAAGCGCCGCAACGCGCGCGGCAGGCGGCCCACGGCAACGTCTTCGAGCATGCCGAGGCGCACGGTGCCCGCCACGTCGCCGACTTCGAGCGCGCGCCGCGCGTCTTCACCCGCGCCGAGAATCGCGTGCGCATACGGCAGCAGTCGATGCCCGGCGTCCGTCAGCCGTACGCCGCGCGGGGTGCGGTCCAGCAGCCGCTGGCCGATGTCGTCTTCCAGCCGGCGCAACTGCATGCTGACAGCCGCCTGCGTGCGCGCGAGACGCACGGCGGCCGCGCTGATCCCGCCCGTTTCGGCGACCGTCACGAAGGCTCTGAGAAGGCTGCTGTCGAAGTCGCGCATTATTAGCGTCCGTGATAGCGGCATAAGAAATATCAGCTTATCTTAACCCTCGTTTCGTCGATATGATGGGCCTGTCTGTAGTGTGCCCGCTCAAACCCATGAAAAATTCCACGCTTGCCGAACCGATTTCCTTTGACACCGCGCCGCCATCTACCGCGCCGAAACGCCATGTCGGCATGGCTGCGCTGCTCGGCCTGCTGTCGATGTCGTGCGTGCAGTTCGGCGCCGCCCTCTCCGCGCCGACCATGGCCGCATTCGGCGCGTTCAGCACGACATGGTTGCGGCTCGCGTGGGCCGCTGTGATCCTTGCGCTGGTCGTGCGTCCGAAGCTGCGCAGCTACTCGCGTGCGCACTGGATTGCGGCGGGCGTGCTCGGCGTGGCGATGGCGGGCATGACGCTATGTTTCTTTTCGGCGATCGAGCGCATTCCACTCGGCCTTGCCGTCGCGATCGACTTTCTCGGCCCGCTGACCGTCGCGACGCTCGGCGTGCGGCGCCTGCGCGCGCTGCTGTGGCCGCTGCTCGCCGTCGCGGGCGTGCTGCTGCTCGCGCATGATCGTTCGGGATGGATCGGCGAGCCTGTTGGCATGCTGCTCGCGGTGGGCGCAGCGTGCGGCTGGGGCAGCTATATCGTGTTGATGAAGAAGACGGGCGCGCTGTTCGCTGGGCTGGAAGGGCTCTCCGTGTCGCTGATCGCGGCAGCGCTCGTCGCGACGCCCTTCGGCCTCATCGAGCACGGCCTGCACATTGCGCCGATGCAGTTGGCCGCCACCGCGGGCCTTGCGGTGCTCGTTCCGCTGCTGCCGTACGCGCTTGAAATGATCGCGCTGCGCCACATGCCTGCGGCGTCGTTCGGAATTCTGATGAGCGTCGAGCCGGCCATCGGTGCGGCGGCGGGCTTTATCGTGCTGAATCAGCCGATGACAGCGCTGCAACTGGCAGGCACGCTGTTCGTCGTGAGCGCTAGCGTTGGCGTGATCGTCACGTCGAAGTGAACCGCGCGGGTCGGGTCCGAATGATGCGACATGTGAGCCGTCTACAATCGACGGATCGTATGCCGACCTGCAAGGAACACATCATGACCGACGACGAACGCGCCATTCGCCAACTGATCGATACCTGGCTCGCCGCCAGCAAGGCGGGCGACACGGCAACCGTGCTGAGCCTGATGACCGACGACGCGATTTTCATGGTGCCAGGGCAGAAGCCGTTCGGAAAGGCCGCGTTCATGGCGGCGTCCGAAGGACAGAAGAATGTCGATGTCGACGGTAAGAGCGAGATTCTGGAGCTTCAGGTGCTGGGGGACTGGGCTTTTCTGCGGTCGCAACTCGAAGTTTCGATTACGCAGAAGGATGGCTCTGCGCCGCCCGTGCGGCACGCCGGTAATACGCTCACGATTCTGCGCAAGGAGACCGATGGCCGCTGGTTGCTTGCGCGGGATGCGAATTTGCTTGTGGTGCAGGGATAAGCGTTTTTTGGTTTTTCATTTTTTGATTTTCGGATTTTGCTGTTGCGCTGGCATCCGCGTATTGCCTGCGTGCTTCAAGCGTCGCCCCTGTGCGGGGCGGCACCTACTTTTCTTTGCCGCCGCAAAGAAAAGTAGGCAAAAGAAAGCGGCTCACACCGCCAGTTCTTGTGTTTGCCTGAGGGCCCCTACAGGGTCTTACGCTTCACACGGCAATCACGTGACTCATGTTTGTTGCCAGCGCTCTTGCACTGCGCCTCACCCGCTTCACGCTCCCGCGTTACAGCATGCCTTGTCAGATAGTCGACCGCCGCCCAGGTGGCAAACTGTGTGTAGGCCGTAGTACTCCACATGCCTCACTTCGGACCGATAGCGCGCGCCTCCATGTAAGAGCGCCGAGCTATACGACGCAACAACCTACACACAGTTTGCCACCTAGGCTGCAGAAACCATTTGCTGCCGCTAGCACGTGTGCGGGTATTTGAAGTGGGTGAGGTGATCATTCGAAGCGTTGGCAACGAACGCGAACAGAAATGCTGCCGTGTGAAGCGTAAGACCCTGTGGGGGCCCTCAGGCAAAAACAAGAATTGGCGGTGTGAGCCGCTTTCTTTTGCCTACTTTTCTTTGCGGCGGCAAAGAAAAGTAGGTGCCGCCCCGCACAGGGGCGACGCGTGAAGCACGCTAACGTAATCGCGGATGCCAGCGCAAAAGCCAGACCAACTAATCCAGCGCAGAGGCACATCGAACGAGTCCGCTACTCAAGAAACATCATCTTTCCCAAGGCGCCGCCCTATCACCGCCATGACAGTTGTACTGCGCCAGCGCCTTCTCAACAATCTCACGCGCAATCGCGCCTTCATCGGCGAGAGCCTTCAACGCAGCAATCACAATCGACGCGCGATCCACTTCAAAGAACGCCCGCAGCGCCGCGCGCGTATCACTGCGCCCAAACCCATCGGTGCCGAGCGTCACGTAACGACGCGCCACGTACGCGCGAATCAGTTCGGGCACGGCTCGCACATAGTCGGTTGCGGCAATCACCGGACCGCGCGATGCAGCAAGCGCAGAGGTCACATACGGCATCGCGGTGTCTGCATCGCTGAACAGACGCTCCGCGCGCTCCGACGCGACGCCATCGCGATGCAGCTCGGTAAAGCTCGTCACGCTCCACACGGCGGCGTCAATGTTCCAGTCGTCCTTCAACATGCGAGCGGCCGCCTGCACTTCGCCGAGTATCGCGCCCGAGCCCAGCAACTGGACCTGCGCGGTCTCCAGCGAAGAAACATCCAGCGGATACATACCCTTCAGCACGCCTTCGCGCACGCGATCAAAAGAAGCCGCAGGCAATGAAGGCTGCGCGTAGTTCTCGTTCGTGACGGTCAGGTAATAGAACACGTCGCGCTGTCGCCCGATCATCTCGCGCATGCCTTCGTCGACGATCATCGCCACTTCATAGGCAAACGCGGGATCGTACGCCCGGCAGTTAGGCACCGTCGATGCCGCCAGATGGCTCGTGCCGTCCTGATGCTGCAAGCCCTCGCCGCCGAGCGTCGTCTTGCCCGCCGTCGCGCCGATCAGGAAGCCTCGCGCGCGCTGATCGGCTGCGGCCCAGATCAGGTCGCCGATACGCTGGAAGCCGAACATCGAGTAGTAGATATAGAACGGCAGCATGGGCAGATCATGCACGCTGTACGACGTCGCCGCCGCGATCCACGACGACACCGCGCCCGCCTCCGAAATGCCCTCTTCGAGAATCTGCCCGCCCGTGTCTTCGCGGTAGTAGAGCATCGAGCCCATGTCTTCCGGCTCGTACAACTGGCCGAGCGGCGAATAGATGCCGACCTGGCGGAACAGGTTGGCCATGCCGAAGGTGCGCGCCTCGTCGGCGACGACGGGCACGACGCGCGACCCAAGCGACGCATCCTTCAACAGGCTGCCGAGCATCCGCACGATCGCCATCGTCGTCGACATCTCCTTGCCGTTCGCGTCCAGCGCGAATTGTCCCCAGGAAGACATCGCAGGCACGGTCGGTGTCTGCGATGCCGCTTTCCGCCTTCTGGGCAGATAGCCTCCCAAGGCAGCCCGGCGTGCATGCAGGTACTGCATTTCCGGGCTGTTTTCCGCTGGTTTGTAGAACTTGAGTTGCTCGACGTCGCTATCGGACAACGGCAGGCGAAAGCGATCGCGAAACGCCTTCAACTGCTCGACGTCGAGCTTCTTCTGCTGGTGCGTCGTCATGCGCCCCTGGCCGATCGCGCCCATGCCGAAGCCCTTCATCGTCTTCGCGAGAATCACCGTGGGCTGGCCGCTGTGCTTCAACGCGCGGTCATACGCAGCGTGCAGCTTGCGCACGTCGTGGCCGCCGCGCCGCAAGCGGTCGATATCATCGTTGCTCAGATGCGCGGCGAGCGCGGCAAGCTCCGGGTTTTGCCCGAAGAAGCGCTCGCGGTTGTAGGCGCCGTCGTTGGCCGAGAAGGTCTGGAACTGGCCGTCCACCGTGTGCGCGAATGCGCGCAGCAAGGCGCCCGTGCGGTCGCGCGCAAACAGGGCATCCCAGTCCGAGCCCCACACGACCTTGATGACGTTCCAGCCCGCGCCCGTGAACTGCGCTTCAAGTTCGTCGATGATGCGGCCGTTGCTGCGCACTGGGCCGTCGAGCCGCTGCAGATTGCAGTTGATCACGAACACGAGGTTGTCGAGCCCTTCGCGCGCCGCCAGCGACAACGCACCAATCGATTCCGGCTCGTCCATCTCGCCGTCGCCGAAGAAGCCCCATACCTTGCGGCCTTCCGTCTTCTGCAGGCCGCGGTTTTGCAGGTAGCGCATGAAGCGCGCCTGGTAAATCGAGTTGATGGGACCGATGCCCATCGAGCCCGTCGGGAACTGCCAGAAGTCCGGCATCAGCCACGGATGCGGATACGAACACAAGCCCGGCCCCGCGATCTCGCGGCGATAGTGTTCGAGATGCGTCTCGTCGAGAAAGCCTTCGAGGAACGCGCGCGCATACACGCCCGGCGACGAATGCGGCTGGAAGTAGACGAGATCGCCGCCATGCAGCTCATTCGAAGCGCGGAAAAAATGATTGAAGCCGACTTCGAACAGATCAGCCGCCGACGCATAGCTCGCGATATGGCCGCCCAGTTCCCCATACGCGCGATTGGCCCGCACCACCATCGCGAGCGCGTTCCAGCGCAATGCAGCGGCGAGTTTTTCTTCAGTGTCGAGATCGCCCGGATACGGTGATTGCTGATCGACGGGAATCGTATTCGCGTACGGCGTGACATTCGCGCGCGCCGTCGCGACGCCGTTGCCCAGCGCATGCGCGGCCAGCCGGTCGAACAGATATTGCGCACGTTCAAGGCCGACGTGCTGGACGACGCCATCGAGCGCAGCCAGCCATTCGGCCGTCTCCTGCGGATCGCTGTCGATGCGAGCTTGAGTGAGGGCAAGAACGGGGCGGGCACCGCTCGATAAGTCCGTCATGGCACAACTCCGGCTGAAAAACGTACGTGAAGACGACTCGAAAACGTGTAATCAGCTTACCCATGCATCCGCAAAATGTGCGTCTCTTTTGCTTGCGTCAGCGCTTTCAGATAGTGTATTTATTCTGGCAAGTCGACCTTACGCGGAATATTTACACCATGAGTTCAGACGCAAAACCGGCCGCGCGGCGGCTGGACCGCATCGACATCGCGATCCTGCAGCAGTTGCAGCAGAACGCGCGCATCACCAACGCGGAGCTGGCGCGCGCCGTCAATCTGTCGCCGACGCCCTGCTTCAACCGCGTGCGCGCGCTCGAAAAGCTCGGCCTGTTCCGTCAGCAGGTCACGCTTCTCGACGCCGGGGCGCTCGGCCTGCGCATCAACGTGTTCATTCAGGTGAGCCTCGAAAAGCAGGTCGAAGACGCGCTGCGCCGCTTCGAGCAGGAAGTCGGCGAACGCCCCGAGGTGATGGAGTGCTATCTGATGACGGGCGACGCCGACTATCTGCTGCGCGTCGTCGTGCCCGATATGCAGAGCCTGGAACGGTTCATCGTGCAGTGGCTCACGAAGATTCCGGGCGTGTCGAACATCCGCTCGAGCTTCGCGCTCAAGCAGGTGCGCTACAAGACGGCGTTGCCGCTGCCCGTCGCGGGCCTGACGCTGTCGACGGAGGACGATGCGCCGCGTGAGTGGGCGTGATCTGGACCACCCGCGCGCCGGATTGATTAGCGCGGCGGCGTCACGCGCTCGCGCAACTCGCGCCGGATGACCTTGCCCGTCGCCGTCATCGGCAACGCGTCGACGAAATGGATCGCGCGCGGATACTCGTGCGCGGCGAGATGCGTCTTCACGTGCTCCTGCAGCGTCTGCACGAGCGCGTCGCTCGGCTGATAGCCGGGGTTCAGCACGACGAACGCGGTGACGATCTCCGTGCGCTGCGCATCGGGTGCGCCGACCACAGCCGCCATCCGCACGGCGGGATGACGCAGCAGACAGTCTTCGATCGGCGCGGGACCGATCCGGTAACCGGCGCTCGTGATCACATCGTCGTCGCGGCCAACGAAGCGGATAAAGCCATCCGCGTCCATCAGTCCCATGTCGCCCGTCAGCAGCCAGTCGCCACGAAACTTGTCGCGCGTGGCGCTTTCGTTGCGCCAGTAGCCGAGGAACATCACCGGGTCGGGCGCGTGGATCGCGATGTTACCGGGCTCGCCTCGCGGCACCGTGTGCCCCGTGTCATCGACGATCGCTACGCGATGGCCCGGCACCACCTTGCCGATCGAACCGAAGCATGGCTCGAACAACGTCGCGCACGATGCCACGACCACGTTGCACTCCGTCTGCCCGTAGAACTCGTTGATCGTCACGCCGAGCGCGCGCCGTCCCCATTCGATCAGCTCCGCGCCAAGCGATTCGCCGCCGCTCGCCACCGCGCGCAGCGACAGTGCCCAGCGCTCGGGATGTTCGACGGCGCGCATCATCTTCAATGCCGTCGGCGGCAGGAACGCATGCGTGACGGCGTGACGCTGCATCAGGTCGAACGCGGCCTCGCCGTCGAACTTCTCGAAGCGCCGCGCCAGCACGGCGACGCCGTGATGCCACGACGGCAGCAGCACATCGAACAGCCCGCCGATCCACGCCCAGTCGGCGGGCGTCCACATCAGGCGCGCGTCGTTCGGGAAGAACGCTTGCGGCATCTCGACGCCGGGCAGATGGCCGAGCAGCACGCGATGCGCATGCAACGCGCCCTTCGGCTTGCCCGTCGTGCCGGACGTGTAGATGATGACGGCGGGATCGTCGGCTAAGGTCGGCTCCGCGTCGAAGGCGGCGGGCGATTCGTTCAACGCCGACCAGAACGATTCGACCTGCAAGGCGGTATCCGTATGGTCGGTGTCGACGCAGAAGATCGAACGCAATTCGGGCAGGCTCGAACGCACCGAGGCGATTTTCTGCGCGCCGCCGAGGTCCGTGACGAGCGCAACGGCGCCACTGTCGGACAAGCGGTATTGCAGCGCGTCGGGACCGAACAGCGCGAAGAGCGGCACGGCGATCGCGCCGCACTTGTAGACGGCGAGATGCGCGAGCGCCGTTTCCACCGATTGCGCGAGAAAGATGCCGACACGATCGCCCTTCTTCACGCCGCTTCTGCGCAGCGCGTTGGCGAAACGGTCGGACAGCGACTTGAGTTCGTCGAATGTGTAGCGCGTTGCTTGCCCGTCGCGCGTCTCGCAGATCAACGCAAGGCGGCCGCTGCCGTCGGCCCATTTGTCGCACGCATCGATGCCGATGTTGTACTGCGGCGGAATGCGCCATTCAAACGCGGCGACGAGGGCGTCGTAGCTGTCAGCGGCGGGAAGCATCCGGTGTCTCCTAAGTATTGGGTACGTGCCCGCTCATGCTACTCCGCAAGCAAAGCCTACGGCGCGTGCTCGCCTCACTCGACACGCTTCGACGGCTCGTCCTGTTCAGGCTTGTTATCCGTGTGGGGCGGCACGAGCGGCTTGAACATCCGCACGCCGCCGAGGATCACGAGCGCGATCACCGTGCTGAGAATCGCGGTCGCTTCGCGCCCGAGTCCCGTCGCGACGCCGACGCCCGCAGCAAGCCAGAGACTCGCGGCCGTCGTCAGTCCGCGCACCTCCCGCTCCGCGCTGAGCTTGATGATGGCGCCCGCGCCCAGAAAGCCGATACCCGATACGAGGCCCTGCAACACGCGGCTCATGTTGTCCTGCGAAAACCCCGCCTGCAACGGTACGAGCACGAACAGCGCCGAACCCGTCGCGACCAGCATGTGCGTGCGCAAGCCCGCGTCGCGCCCCGCCATTTCGCGCTCGAAGCCCAGCGCGCCGCCCAGCAGCAACGCGAGTCCAAGGCGTATCACAACTTGCGTGATCGCCTTGACGTCGTCCAGATCCGAGAATTCCCGGGCTACGGTCAACCAGACTTCATGCCACCATCCGCCCATGCCCTCCTCCTTTCGACACAGCAACGCTCGCGCTACGCCGTAGCGAGAAAGCATAATGTAATGTCATCGCATGGCGCCGGATAGCGGGCCCGACACACTGAACCCCACTAACGTTTTTTTCAGTTGCCTGTTGCGGCCCTCGCCCGCGACAATGCGCCAACCGAGGGAGGACTATGAAGAAGTGCATTCTGCTCGCCGGAATTGGCGTGCTTGCCGCGTGTACCGCGGTATCGGGCGTGGACAGAAAGCAGAATGGCTACCTCTCGATCACGAGTCACGGGCGCATCAGCCTGATTTCGTGGAATAGCGTCCGCAACGCGGGGATCAAGCATGCAAAGGCGTATTGCCGCGAACAGAACAAGGAATTACACACCGTCGAGATCCACACGACCGGTGTGCGCGGCGCAGGCACTCAGAGCGTCGAAGTGGTGTTCGAGTGCGTCTGATGAAGCGTTGAATGGCGCGCCGCGTGGTGCGCCATATGGTGAACATCAAGGCGCCGCTCAGTGCGTGCCGGCTTCGTCCGCGACCGTGTCGCCGAAATGGCTCGCGACGAACGCGCGCATCGCGGCAATCAGCGGCGATTCGCCCACTTGCTCGATGGTGCTCGCGCCGGCCGGAACCGACCCCGTCCATGACACGCGATCGCCCGCCGCGGCCGGCACGAGATGGATTCTCGCCCGTTCGATGATCGGGCCGCATTGCGCCCAGTCCGAGGACGGCGCGAACGCGGCTTCGAGCGCGCCAGCGGGATCGCCGTCGCAGGCGGGCTCCTCGATCCAGCAGAAGCCGTCGTCGACGCGCGGCTTCGGCAGATTGTCGGCCCGGGCGACCCAGTAATCGAGTAACGCGCCTTCCAGCTCTGAAACTCTCATCTCTGCTCCTCGTGGAGATCGTATGTGCTGAACGCAGCATCGATTGTGCATCAAGTTCGTGTTGCGCTTTGTGACGCCGCAAGATCCGTTCGCGGCGACTGACGTCCAACTCAATTGCGGAGCACCATGACGTTCGACTATCGACAGGCAAGTCTGCGCGCAAAACCGTCGCATAGGCGCTCGCACGCGCTGGCGGCCGTGCTGCTCGGCATCGCCGCGATCCAGGCCGATGCCGCCGCTGGCCCGGCGCACAGGGCGGCCACGGCGGACCGGCCGATCATCATCGACGCGCAAGGCGATTCGACGATGTTCGGCTATCAAACGTCGGACGGTTTCAACAAGTCTTGGCAAACGCCGGATAATCCGCCCGCCCTGCTTCAGGCCGCGTTGCGGGCCCGCTTCGGCCCGCATGTGATTGTGCAGAACAACGGCGTGCCGGGCGCGACGCTCGTCGATCGCGAGAAAGGCCTCAACGGATATAGCCAGCCGTACGCGCGATGGGTCGCGACGTCGCCGGCGCATATCGTGATCGTCAATTTCGCGCTCAACGACGCCGACAATCACGTCAAGGAGCCGCCTTCCGCGTTTCGCGCGCACCTGATGCGCTTCATCGAAGAGTCGCAGGGCGCGGGCCGGATCGTCGTACTCGAAGAACCGAACCCGGTCGACTATTCCGTGAACAAGAAGATCGTGCCGCGTTATGTCGCTGTCGTCGATGAAATGGCGAAGCATTACCGGCTCGCGCTGATCCGGCAGTACGCGTATATCGGCGCGATGCATGACTGGCGTTCGCTGCTGATCGACGGCGTGCATCCAACCGATGCGCTGTATCGGCTCAAGGCCGAGCGGCAGCGAGAAGTCGTCGAGCCGATCGTAGCGAAGCTGGTCGAGTGATCGCATTCGACCAATCTTCTCGTGCTTTGATACGACCACAATAAAAAGCCGTCGAATCGTGCTGAATTCGACGGCTCGATAAACGCGAAGCACGGGATCATCGCCAGTACGCAAACACCCCCAACGCTGCCATCACCGTCAACGCGCCGCCAATACGCGTCGCAATCTGCGCAAACGGCATCAGCTCCATCCGGTTGGCTGCCGTGAGAATCGCCACGTCCCCCGTCCCGCCGAGCCCGCTATGCGTTGCATTGACGATAGCGGCTTCGACGGGATACATGCCGACCAGCCTGCCAACCAGGAAGCCCGTCACCGTCAGCGTGAGCACAGTCGAAACCGCCGTGACGATATTGACCCAATGAAACGCCGTGACGATTTCGCCCCACGGCGTCATGGCGACGCTGATCGCGAACATCAGCGGATACGTCACGGCCGTCGAGAAAAAGCCGTACATGAAACGCGCGCCGCCTCGCACGCGCGGCGACACGACCTGGAACAGCTGCGCCGCGACGACCAGCACGAGCATCACGACGGGCGCGGGCCAGCCGAACAGTTGATGACTGAGCACACCAAGCAGATAGAACGCGATGGCCGTCGAACCCGCCGCCGCGACAGAGCCGACGTCGAATTCGAACGACGCCGGGCGTTGCGTGATGTCTTCATCGCTGCCGTCTGCTTTGGTCAAACGTCCGTTGCCCGTCCATTCGGGCCGGCGCGTGCCGAGATAGCTCAGCAAGCCCGCGCAACAGATCGCCGCGATATTGCCGAGCATCACCGCCGACAGAACCTGCGCGAACAGCGGCCCCTGCTCGACGCCCAGAATCTGCGCGTAACCCGCCGACAACGGCAGCGCGCCCTCGCCGACGCCGCCCGCCATGATCGGCACGACGACCATGAACAACGCGTGGCGCGCATCGAGCCCGAGCGCGGTCCCCACTGCGGTGCCGACCAGCGCCGCGGCGACGGAGCCCGCCGCAACGGGAATGAAGATGCGCACGAAGCCTTTGATCAGCATCTGACGGTCCATGCTGAGCACACTGCCGACGATGATCGCCGCGATGAACAGATACAGAAAATTCGAAGTCTTCGTGAAGGTCGTCACTGCCTTGACGACGGGCTCGGGCATCAGCTTGTAGTACACCAGCATCGACGGAATGAAGGCCGCAAAAATCGACGTGGCCCCGATGTGGCGAATCCACGGAATGCGCTTCGCCAGTTCGGCGCAGGTGAAGCCGCCGACCGCGACGAGTGCGATGCCCGTCGGCAGATCCGCTGCGAGCTTGCCTTTCGCCGCCATCGCGCCGAGCACGCCCAGCATCAGCACATAGACGGGCAATGGCAACGAACCGATGCGTAGGTCGAACACGCGCCACCACCATTCGATGACGGCATGCGGCGCTTGCCCCTCGCTGCTCGAAGCAGCGCCCAACGCGGCTTGCGTCGATGATTTCATTGGATGGTCTCCGTTCATTGTTTCGACGGGTGCCCCGCTCATACGAGCAGCAGCAATGCGGCGCCATACACGAGCGCGCCGACGATAAACGTCATCACGGTAAAGCCGAGCACGCGCTGCACGCCGATGCCCGCCATCGCGACGACGGGCGCGGCCCAGAACGGCTGCATCATGTTCGACACCTGCTCGCCCATTGCGACGGCCATCGTCGTCGCGGGGACGGACGCATGCAGCGCGACGGCGGCAGGCACGACGAACGGCCCTTGCACTGCCCAGTGGCCGCCGCCGCTCGGAATGAAGAACGTGACGATCAGCGAGCAGACGTAACTCCAGAACGGCAGCGTATGCGCGTTGGAAATAGCGATAAAGAAATGGGAAATGACGTTCGGCAAACCGGTCGCATCCATCATGCCCATGATTCCGCCGTACAGCGGGTATTGCAGCATCATCGAACCCGTCTGCCGGGCGGCGTTTTTGACGGCATCGGCGTACGCTAGCGGATAGCCGTGCAGGATCACGCCCGCAATGAACATCACGAAGATCACCGCGTTGACGCCGGAAAACGCGATGTGTTC
The DNA here is from genome assembly GCF_900100565.1 of Paraburkholderia steynii. NCBI lineage: Bacteria > Pseudomonadati > Pseudomonadota > Betaproteobacteria > Burkholderiales > Burkholderiaceae > Paraburkholderia > Paraburkholderia steynii. The sequence goes on from NZ_FNDI01000006.1 coordinate 322,525, forward strand.
TGACTGCGCGAGCACCAGCAGCGCAATCCCCGTCGCACCGATGAACGCCGAGCCGAGCCACGAATATTCGATCCAGCGCGCGAAACTCAGCTTGCCTGTGGGCTTCTCACGCGGTGGCGCATCGGGATGCTTCTGCGTATCGAGCAGCACGGCATCTTCGTCGCGCGGCTTGAGCCATGCGAGAACAAACGGCATCGCGAGCAGCATCGCGATGGTCGGCACCAGATTGAAACCCGTGAATACCGTCGCGCTGAACGGCAGCACCTCGCCCGTGATCTTCTGCACGACGTTCATCGCGCTGCCCGGTGTCGACTGCGCAAGCGCAATCGAACTGGAGATGCCGCTTGCCCACACGACCCATCCCGAGAAGCCCGCCGCGACGATCCACGCGAAGTCGACGCGCATGCGCTTCGCGACTTCACGCGCCAGCAATGCGCTAACGACCAGCCCCAGACCCCAGTTGCAAAACGACGCAACGGCCACGAGCACGAACGTCAGCGTGGCGGCTTGCACGGGCGTGCGAGCAACGGAAACGAGTGCCTTGAACACGCGTTGCACGATGGGCGCGTGAGCGAATGCGTGACCCGTGACGAGCACCAGCGTGATCTGAAACGCGAACGTGAGGATGTCGAAGAAGCCCTTGTACCAGCCGCCGACCAGCTTGCCCAACGACGCATGTGGCGCAAACATCGCCGACAACGCTGCGACGATCGCTGTGATGAGGATCGCGAGCACGAATGGATCGGGGATGGTGCGCTCGAACAGGCCGATCGTCGCCTCGGTGAAGCGGGTCTTGCGCACTGACGATGGCGCAACGGTGGATTTCATCACGTGTCTCCGGTTTTGAATGTGCCCGCGCGTCGTTTGGGCTTTGTGTGATCGGCGGGTCGTCTCTTCAGGACTTTTCAGTGCAAGGTGCTCAGTTGCCGAATCCGTATAGCGTTGCCGCGTTGTCGACGAGGATGCGATCGCGCGTGGCCGTATCGTTGGTCCATTCGCCGAGCAGATCGAGCAGCAAGGGATCGTCGGGCTTGTGCTTCTCCGTCACGTGCGGCCAGTCGCTGCCCCACACCAGCCTGTCCGGCACGGCCGAGATCCATGCACGTGTTGTCGGCGCTGCATCGGCATAGCGACGGTCGAGCCCTTCGATCGAATCGAGGTATGGGCCGGACAGCTTGATCCACGCGCGCCCTGCATCGGCGAGACGGCGCACGATGGGAAACGCCGCGTGCGCCGCGCCATCGGGCAATGGAAGGCGCGCGCAATGATCGAACACGATCGTCGATGGGAGACGCGCGAGCAGCGCTTCGTGCTCGACGATCTGCGCAGCCGTCCAATGCAGTTGCACCTGCCAGCCGAGTTCCGCCACGCGTGCTGCCAGCGGCTCGACCATGTCGAAGCCGACCACGGCGTTTGCCGGCGTATAGAGCGTGAAGCGGATGCCGCGAATGCCGCCCGCGTGCAGCGTTTCAAGCTCGGCGTCCGTCACATCGGGGCGCACGACGGCGACGCCGCGCGCATTCGCGATGCCGAACTGGCGAATCGCATCGAGCGTCACGGCGTTGTCGGTGCCATAGATGCGCGGCGTCACGATCACCACGCGCTGCGTGCCGATCCGCGCCTGCACTTCGCGATACGCGGCGACATCCGCTGCATCGACAAAACCTGCTGCGTCGCGATGCGCGAGGAACGCGCGGTTATAGATGTGAATGTGCGAATCGCAAGCGCCTGGTGGCGTGTGCCGATGTAAGTCCATGCGTGTCTCCTTCTTCTTTTTGCGGATCTCTACAGCACCGCGCGCTTCTCGCGCAGACTTTCGATGTCCGCGTCGGAGCATCCCGCGTCGCGCAGCACCGCGTCCGAATGCTCGCCGAACGCGGGAGCCGCGAACGGTTCGGGCAACGGCGTCGCGCCAAAACGGATCGGATGCTTGAAGCCGCGATACCGGCCCACACCCGGATACGCGAAGTCAGTCACCATGTCTTCGGCGAGCACCTGCGGATGGTCGAACATGTCTTCGATGCCGCGAGCCGCGGCACACGGAACGGCGTCGCCGAAATGCGCTTCCCATTCGAGCGCCGAGCGAACCTGCAACGCTGCGCGGAGCTTCGGAACGATTTCGTCGCAATGCAGTGCGCGCTTGCGCACCGTGTCGTAGCGTTCATTCTCCGCAAGCTCCTCGAGGTCCGTTTTCTCGCACAGCGCCTGCCAGAAATGCGGCGTGTTCGCCGACAGATACAGATAGCCCTGACGCGTCGGATGAATACCCGTGATGCCGCCCGAGCGCATGTCGCGGCCCGTCTCTTTCGGCTCGTCGTCTGCCCAGATCATGCGGGCCGACTGCATCGCCAGTGCGCTGCGCAGCAACGACACGCCCACGTACTGACCCGCGCCGCTGCGCTCGCGATCGAACAGCGCGGACGACACGCCCGCCGCGACCAGCGCGGCCGCATAGTAGTCGACCACCGAGCCATAGACGATTTCAGGCGGACCGCCATGATGGCCTTGCAGCGAGCAGATGCCTGTCATCGTTTGCAGGACCTGGTCGTAGCCCGCCTTGTCGCGGTTGGGGCCCGTTTCGCCATACCCTGTCACCGCGCAATAAATCAGCCGCGGATTGACCTCGCGCAACTGCTCGTAACCAATCCCGAGACGCTCCGGCACGCCCGGCCGGAAGTTGTGTACGAGCACGTCGGCCGTCTTCACGAGACGCATCATCACGTCGAGCGCTTCGGGCTGCTTCAGGTCCAGCGCAAGGCCGCGCTTGCTGCGGTTCACGCCGAGAAAGGCGCGGCTTTCGGCTTCGAGCGTCGAAGGATACTTGCGCAGGTTGTCGCCCGAAGGCGGCTCGATCTTGATGACCTCGGCGCCCTGATCGGCGAGCAGCGTGCAACCGTACGGCCCCGCGATATAGGCGCTCAGGTCTAGCACGCGCAAGCCGGCGAGCGGTCCCTGCTGTCGTGCGTCGGCTGATTGCGATGGTTGTTGCATCTGTTTCTCCAACTCGATTCGATGTGTGTGCAACGAGAGTGCGTTGCTTTACAAAGCCGTGCTGCCGACAACGGCACGCTGCTCGCCCGTCAGCAGTTCGAGACGCGCGGCGTGCTGCACGAGCGCGCGTGCCCGTTCGAAAAACGGCGGATCGATCATCCTGCCGTCGACGACGTATGCGCCCAGGCCTTTGCTCTGTGCATCGCGTGCTGCTTCGACGACGCGCACCGCATGCGCGATGTCCGCGTCGGACGGACGGAAGACGTCGTTGGCCAGCGCGATCTGGCTCGGGTGGATGCAGCTTTTGCCGAGGAAGCCCATCGCGTGCGCAAGCTGCGCTTCGGCGCGGAAGCCCGCTTCGTCCTTGATGTTGGCGAACGCCGAGTCGTACGCGAAGACGTTCGCCTCGCCTGCTGCGATGCGTAGCGTGAACATCGCCTGCTGAATGGCCGCCTGCTCGCGACGCGCAATGCCAAGCGGCTCGAACAGATCGCCCAGCCCGAGTTGCAAACCGGCGACGCGCGGATGCGCGGCGGCGAGTTCCGCGGCGTGGCGCAACGCTTTCGGCGATTCGATGTTGAGCAGCAAGCGCACGGGCACGCTCACGCCATTTGCCTGCTCGGCCTGTTCGAGCGCGGCGGCAGCGGCGCGCACGTCGTCCGCGCTTTCGGGTTTCGGGAGATTCAGGTAGTCGAGACCGGGCTGCACGACGGCGTCGAGATCGGCAGAGAAGAACGGCGTATCGAGCGCATTGACGCGCACGATCAGCACCTTGCGATGCTCGCGTACCGCACTGTCGCGCAACAGCTCGCGCAGCGCGAGGCGCGCTTGCGGCTTGCGCTCCGGTGAGACGGCATCTTCGAGATCGAACGAGAGGGCATCGGCCGCGCTCGCGAGTGCCTTGGCGAACAGTTCCGGGCGCGATGCCGGCACGAACAGCTTGCTTCTCATGTCTCCGTTCCAGTTGCTTATTGGCTGGCAACCAGTCTACGGAGAGACAGGTTTTAGATAAACTATCTGTGCCTATCTTCAAACCATAGAATATCTATCGTCATGGACTTCAACTTTCTCGGCAATCTGCTGCTGGTCGTGGATACAGGATCGATGGCTGAGGCGGCGCGTCGCGTCGGCGTGACGCCTGCGGCGATCGCGCAGCAGGTGCAGGCGCTCGAACGCGAACTCGGCGTGCCCCTGCTCGTGCGCGCGGGGCGCACGGTGATTCCGACGGAAGCGGGTCATCGCGTGATCGCGCGCGCGAGGAACCTTGTGCGTGAATTCGCGGAGTTGAAGGCGTTCGCGCTTGAAGACGAAGCTGCGGGCGAATTGCGCATCGGTACGATCACGACGGCGCTGCTGTCGTTGTTACCGGACGTGCTGGCCGCGTTCGCGCGCGCGTTTCCGCAGGCGAACGTGCTGATACGCGCGGGGACGTCGATGGAACTGTATGAGACCTTGCAACGTGGCGACCTCGACGTTGCTGTCTGTCTGCATCCTGCGTTTGCGCTGCCGAAGGCGTATGACTGGCATCTGCTACGCGAGGAACCGATTGTCGTGCTCGCGCCGGCGCGGTTGAAGGATGAGGAGCCGCATGAACTGCTGCGGCGCGAGCCGTTTATCCGCTATGACCGCTCACTCGGCGGCGGCAAGCAGGCGGATCAATATCTGCGGTCGGCTCGGATCGTTCCGCGTGAGGTGTTCGAACTGAATTCGCTGATGGCGATTGCGATGATGGTCGATCGGGGACTCGGCGTGTCGCTGGTGCCCGATATCGTGTCGCCGCTGACGACGACACTAAAGGTCGCGAGGCTCGCGCTGCCGACTCCGACGGAGCCGAGGCGGTTCGGTGTGCTGTGGCATAAGACGTCGCCGCGTGGGCGGTTGATCAAGGGGTTTTTGCAGTGTGCCGATGGGGTGCTGGGGTATGGGGATAGCGGAGGCGTTGGGAGGAAGACGCGGCGTCGTTCGGTAAGTTGAAGATCTTGCCGTCGCGAACGGGCTGTTGGCTCTCGTGACGGGTTCGACGGGACATACGGTCCAGCGACATGAGCCAAAAAACAAAAACCCCGCAAGCCATCGGCTTAACAGGGTTTCAGTATTGAATTGTGGCGGAGAGACGGGGATTCGAACCCCGGATAGGTTATTAACCTATACACGCTTTCCAGGCGTGCGACTTAAACCGCTCATCCATCTCTCCGGCGGGGAGGCGCATTATAGCAGATTCCGCCGCCATTGCCACCCCGTCCGAAAGGCCAGCCATCACGGATGGCGGATGTAGTCCACCAGCGCTCGCGTATACGCATCCGGCTTCCGGTCCACCAGGCTCACGAGCACGGTCACCAGGAACCCCGCCGGCACGCCGAACACGCCCGAGCTGATCGGCTCGATACCGAACCAGCGCGGCCCGACAAAGCCCGTCAGCTGCGTGAAGAACGGATACGTCGACACGATGTACCAGATGCACACCACCAGCCCCGCCACCATGCCTGCCACCGCGCCCAGGCGCGTCGTCCGCTTCCAGAACACCCCAAGCACGAGCACAGGAAAAAGACTCGACGCCGCCAGCGAAAACGCCGCCCCCACCAGAAACAGGATATTCCCCGTATTCAGCGACGCCACATAAGAAGCAAACAGCGCCACCCCAAGCAACAGGATCTTCGAGATCGTCACCCGCTTCTGGCTCGACGCCTCGGGATCGACCATGTGGTAGTACACATCGTGCGAAAGCGCATTGGCGATCGTCAGCAGCAGGCCATCGGCGGTTGAAAGCGCCGCCGCCAGCGCACCCGCCGCAATCAGCCCCGACATCACATACGGCAACCCCGCTATCTCCGGCGCGGCGAGCACGACCATGTCCGGCTGCATCTGGATCTCGCTCCAGCGCACGATGCCGTCGCCATTCACATCGGCGATGCTCAGCAGGTACGGCTCGACATGCCGCCACTGCATCACCCATTGCGGCAGGTCGGAAAACCGATGCCCGACCAGATTCGACAGAATCTCGTACTTGATCAGCACGGCGAGCACGGGCACCGTCAGATAGAACAGCGCGACGAAAAACAGCGTCCAGCCAACCGAGCGCCGCGCCGACGCGACCGACGTCGTCGTGTTGTAGCGCGTGAGGATATGCGGCAAGCTCGCCGTCCCCAGCGAAAGGCACAACAGCAGCGACAGGAAATTGCGCAGATGCAACCGTCGCTCTTCTTCGTTCACGGCGGGAAACGGCTCATGCATCGGCACGGGTGGCGCCGCGCGCTGCATCATCTCGTCGCGTTGCTGCGCCCACACGATCTGCGCCGTCGCCGGATCACGCGGAAAGCGGGCGATGCGCCGCTCCAGATCGGCGATCTCGCGCAACGGTCCGTTATGCCGCCGCAAATCGTCGAGCTGCACGGTGAGGCGGCCCTTCTCGTCGATATACGACTGCGGCAGGCTGTCGATCTGCGTCTGGATCAGCGCGGCGCGCATCCGGTAGTCGTCGCGTACCGACTGCTCCGACGGCGCATCGCGCACCTGGCGCTCGAGCGACTCGACGCGCTCCATCAGGCGTCCGTAGTTGAGTTGCGGCACCCACCCGAGCCCGTCCTTGTGCGCAATCATCGACACAGGAATCAGGAACGCCACGATCAGGATGATGTACTGCGCAACCTGCGTCCACGTCACCGCGCGCATGCCGCCGAGAAACGAGCACACCAGAATGCCCGCGAGCCCGCAGAAAATGCCGATCGCAAAGTCGACGCCGATAAAGCGCGTCGCGATCAGCCCGACGCCCTGGATCTGCGCAACGAGATAAACGAACGAGCACAGGATCGCCGATAACGCCGCGAGACCGCGCACTGCATTACTCGAAAAGCGCGTGCCGAGAAAATCGGGAATCGTGTAGCGCGCGAGCTTGCGCACGTACGGCGCGAGCAGAAACGCGACGAGGCAATAGCCGCCCGTCCAGCCCATCATGTACGCGAGACCGTCGTAGCCCGTTGCGTACAAGGTGCCCGCCAGCCCGATGAACGACGCCGCCGACAGCCAGTCCGCCGCCGTCGCCATGCCGTTGAACGCGGACGGCACGCGCCGCCCCGCCACGTAGTATTCGACGAGATCGGAAGTCCGCGACAGCAGGCCGATCACTGCGTACACCGCAATCGGCACGAACAGGAACACGTAACCGATCCACGTGCCCGGCCCGTTGGCCGCCTCGATGCGCCAGAGCAGATAGATGAAGATCAAAAAGCCGATCGTGTAGAGCGAATACGAGCGGATCAGCCGATGCGCGAGCTTCATCGGTCGGCTGCGCGCTCGGCGAAGTCGTCGGCCGCGCTGGCTGCGAGCGCGCGCAGAAGCGCCGCGTCGGCGCGTTGCATCAGCACGATGTACACGACGATCAACAGCAGGTACACGAGAATCGCGCCTTGCGCGCCCATGTAGAACGGCAGGCTGAAGCCCGCAAAGCGTGCGTGCTCGAGGTTTCGCGCAATAAGCGGCACGATGAACGACACGAAGAAGCCGATCAGCATCAACGCGACGATCAGCATGACGTTGAAGCGCCAGTAGCGCGCGTGCGCGCGCGCCATCGCCGCCGTCACGGGCGGAGGCTCGGGCACGGGGTTGATCGTGAATCGCGATGTGTGGTGTGGCGCGGCCATGCGCCTATTTATCAAAAAGGTGTTGCATCGACAATCGGGGTTGTCCGCGCAACGATTTCGCGCGATGGTTCAAGACGACATCTCAAGCGTACGAAAAAACGGCGCACCCTTATCGGATGCGCCGTTTGCTGCTTCAAGTCTTTACGTCGTCGCGCTTGCGCGCGATCAGCGCGATTCGCCCAACTGATCCAGAATGGCCGGATTCTCCAGCGTCGACACATCCTGCGTGATCTCCTCGCCCTTCGCGAGCGAGCGCAACAGGCGACGCATGATCTTGCCCGAACGCGTCTTCGGCAAGTTGTCGCCGAAACGGATGTCCTTCGGTTTCGCGATCGGACCGATTTCCTTGCCGACCCAGTTGCGCAGTTCCGCCGCGATCTTCGCGGCCTCTTCGCCTTCAGGACGCGAGCGCTTCAACACGACGAAGGCACACACCGCTTCGCCCGTCGTCTCGTCGGGGCGGCCGACCACGGCCGCTTCCGCCACCAGCGGATTCGCCACCAGCGCCGACTCGATCTCCATCGTACCGAGACGGTGGCCCGACACGTTCAGCACGTCGTCGATACGGCCCATGATCGTGAAGTAGCCGGTGTCCTTGTCGCGCACCGAGCCGTCGCCCGCGAGGTAAAGCGTGCCACCGAGCTCTTCGGGGAAATAGCTCTTCTTGAAGCGCTCCGGGTCGCCCCAGATCGCGCGGATCATCGCCGGCCACGGACGCTTGACGACGAGAATGCCGCCCTGCCCGTTCGGTACGTCCTGACCCGTTTCATCGACGATCGCGGCCATGATGCCCGGCAGCGGCAGCGTGCACGAACCCGGCACGAGCGGCGTCGCGCCCGGCAGCGGCGTGATCATGTGGCCACCCGTTTCCGTCTGCCACCACGTATCGACGATCGGGCAACGCGAGCCGCCCACGTTCTCGTAGTACCACACCCACGCTTCCGGATTGATCGGCTCGCCGACCGTGCCGATGATGCGCAGCGTCGACAGGTCGTAGCTCTTCGGATGCACCTTCGCGTCGGCTTCGGCTGCCTTGATCAGCGAACGAATTGCAGTCGGCGCGGTGTAGAACACGGTGACCTTGTGCTTCTGGATCATGTCCCAGAATCGGCCCGCGTTCGGATACGTCGGCACGCCTTCGAACACGACCTGCGTGCCGCCGAGCGCAAGCGGCCCATACGTGATGTAGCTGTGACCCGTGACCCAGCCGATATCGGCCGTACACCAGAAGACATCCGTGGGCTTCCAGTCAAAGGTCCACTTCATCGTCTGCGCGGCCCACAGCAGATAGCCGCCCGTGCTGTGCTGCACGCCCTTCGGCTTGCCCGTCGAACCGGACGTGTAAAGAATAAAGAGGGGATGCTCCGCACTGACCCATTCCGGCGCGCATTGATCCGATTCGCTCGCGGTGATCTCGTGCATCCACAGATCGCGCTGGTCGTCCCAGCCGATCTTGCCGCCCGTGCGCTTATAGACGACCACGCTCTTGACGGCCTCGCAGCCGCCCATCGCGAGTGCTTCGTCGGCGATGTTCTTCAACGGCAGCGCCTTGCCGCCGCGCATCTGCTCGTCGGACGTAATCAGCGCGACCGCGCCGACATCGACCAGACGTTCGTTCAGCGACTTCGACGAGAACCCGCCGAACACGACCGAGTGAGTCGCGCCAATCCGCGCGCATGCCTGCATCGCGACGATGCCTTCAATCGACATCGGCATGTAGATGACGACGCGATCGCCCTTCTTGATGCCGCGCTTCTTCAGCGCGTTCGCGAAGCGCGACACGCGTTGCAGCATGTCGTTGTACGTGACGTTGGTGACGGTGCCGTCGTCGGCTTCGAAGATGATCGCGACACGCTCGCCGTTGCCCGCTTCGACGTGACGGTCGATGCTGTTGTACGACGCGTTCAGTTCGCCGTCTTCATACCACTTGTAAAAAGGCGCGTTCGATTCGTCGAGCACCTTCGTGAAGGGCTTTTTCCAGCTGAGCGTCTCGCGCGCCAGCCTGCCCCAGAAGCCTTCGTAATCGCGCTCGGCCTCGGCGACGAGCGCCTTGTACGCGTCCATGCCGGACACAGTAGCCTGCGCCGTCACTTCGGCGGAAGGCGGAAACACGCGGCGTTCTTGAAGAACCGATTCAATCGCAGACATCGACTACCCCTTGGTGAAGATGAAACGTCAATCCTTGCGGGTGCGCGCGCGATGCGTGCCAGCCGTGGCCGGCGCAGCGCGTCGCTCCATATCGTCATACCCGTCATCGTGGCGCCGCGCATCATGGTCGCGGCGTGTCTCCCACCCTCGTGCGCATCGGCAGCGATGAGCACACAGCGATTCGGCGAATGACAACTGCGGCGTCGCACGTCGGGCGCGCCACATGTTTTCATCAGCTTCGATCACTTCCCACGATAAGCGTTGCAACTTACCGCGTTCTTACGTGCGGGTCGAGCGTGTGTCAGGCTAAACACCAGGTGCGGCGACTCGGAGTGCGGCGCTGCAAGCGGAGTGCAAGGCTCACTATGCGGCGATGTTAGCGCCCTTTTACAATGCTAACTGATCTAGTCGTCCGGATTCCAGCTTGAACCGCTACTCACTGTTCCTCATCGCCGCGATGCTACTCGTCGGCAGCAACGTCGGCATCGGCAAGTCGATTGTCGCGTTCGTTCCCGTTCCCCTCTTTGCCCTGCTGCGCTTTGTGATCGCCATGGCCGTGCTATGGCCGCTCCTGCGCGTGAACAAGCTGCGCCGCGTGAAAGCGGGCGAATGGCTCAATCTCTTCCTGCAGGCTCTGTTCGGCACATTCGGGTTTACGCTGCTGATGCTCAACGGCGTGCATCGGACCAGCGCCGTCGCGGCGGGCGTCATCACGAGCACGATTCCCGCCGTGGTCGCGCTGTTCTCGTGGATCTTCCTCAAGGAAAAGCCGGATCGCCGCGCGCTGGCGTCGATTGCGCTGGCGATCGCCGGCGTGGTCGTCATCAATCTCGCGCATGCGGGCGCCGCCCCGGGCGCATCGAGTGAAAGTTCGTTCGCCGGCAACCTGATGGTGCTCGGCGCGGTTTGCTGCGAATCGCTCTATGTGATCCTGTCGCGCCGGCTCACGCAGACCCTCGCGCCCATCGACATCTGCGCGTACACGCATCTGTTCGGCCTGTTGCTGATGCTGCCACTCGGCGTGTCGTCGCTGTTCGCCTTCCATTACACGAGCGTACACGTCGGCATCTGGGCGCTGGTGCTCTGGTACGGCCTGTCGGCCAGCATCTTCTCGTTCTGGCTGTGGATGAAGGGCATCCGCCATGTGCCGGGCAGTCTCGCCGGCGTGTTCAGCGCGGTGCTGCCCGTCGCCGCCGCGATCTACGGGATCGTGTTCCTCGACGAGCGGCCGACGCTCGCGCATGGCATCGCGCTCGCCTGCGTGGTCGCGGGCATCGCTCTGGCGAGCCTGAAGGCACGGCGCGTGCCGCCCGTCGCTTCGTGACATGAAATCAAAAGGAAGCGAGACATGGCGCGCCGCGGCGCCGTGCTGCCTTGCGCCTGCATAAGTGCCCGGGTGCCCGCTTCGACATGGCTGTCACGGATCACGCTGTACAATATCGCGCCCAGCGCGCCTTGCCGGCCGGTTTCACCGCCGTGCCGCCGACTGCCGGTCGTTCGCTTTTCACGTGATCCGCCGCCGTCGAAGCGAGCGCGCCCTTGCCCGCCGTATCCGTCACCAAGAAGCGCCAACACTACGTCGACCATACATGACCGCTCCGCGCCCCACTCTGTCCGGCCAGCCGCGCCGCATGCGCCTTCTGCCCTCCGTGATCTTCATGAGCCGCTGGCTGCAGGTGCCGCTGTATCTCGGCCTGATCGTCGCTCAAGGCGTCTACGTCGTATTGTTCGCGAAGGAAGTGTGGCACCTCGTCACGCACGCGATGACGCTCGACGAAACCAACATCATGCTGGTCGTGCTCGGCCTGATCGACGTGGTGATGATCTCGAACCTGCTGATCATGGTGATCGTCGGCGGGTATGAAACCTTTGTCTCGCGCCTCGGCCTGGAAGGTCATCCCGACGAGCCCGAATGGCTCGACCACGTGAACGCGGGCGTGCTGAAGGTGAAGCTGTCGATGGCGCTGATCGGCATCTCGTCGATTCATCTGCTGAAGACCTTCATCGACCCGGACAAGCACACGCAGCAGGCCGTGATGTGGCAGGTCATCATCCACGTCACGTTCCTCGTGTCGGCGCTGGTGATGGCGTTCGTCGACCGGTTGACCACGCACACGCACCCGGAGCATTTTCATGAGCCCGCGGCGCGCGGCGCCGCTGCGCACGGCAACAACACAACGATTTCCCACTCCCATGAACGCGTCTGACCGGCCGCGTCGTCAAGCGGCCGCGATAACGAACGCGACACTGCCCCACTGAGCCTAGCCATGACCGTCATCAAACAGGAAGACCTGATCCAGAGTATTGCGGACTCGCTGCAGTACATCAGCTACTACCATCCGCTCGACTACATCGAAGCGCTTGGCCGCGCGTACGAACTCGAAGAGAGCCCGGCCGCGAAGGACGCGATTGCGCAGATCCTGACGAACAGCCGCATGTGCGCCGAAGGCAAGCGCCCGATCTGCCAGGACACTGGCATCGTCACAGTGTTCGTGAAGGTCGGCATGGACGTGCGCTGGGATGGCGCGACGATGTCCGTCACCGACATGATCAACGAAGGCGTGCGCCGCGGTTACCTGAACCCGGACAACGTGCTGCGCGCGTCGATCGTGAGCCCGCCCGAAGGCGCGCGCAAGAACACGAAGGACAACACGCCGGCTGTGATCCACTACGAGATCGTGCCGGGCGACAAGGTCGACGTGCAAGTCGCGGCCAAGGGCGGCGGCTCGGAGAACAAGTCGAAGTTCGCGATGCTGAACCCGTCGGATTCGATCGTCGACTGGATCCTGAAGACCGTGCCGACGATGGGCGCTGGCTGGTGCCCGCCCGGCATGCTCGGCATCGGTATCGGCGGCACGGCTGAAAAGGCGATGCTGATGGCGAAGGAATCGCTGATGGACCCGATCGACATTCAGGACGTCATCGCGCGCGGCCCGCAGGGCTGGATCGAAGAACTGCGCGTCGAACTGCACGAGAAGGTCAACGCGCTCGGCATCGGCGCGCAAGGTCTCGGCGGTCTCGCCACCGTGCTCGACGTGAAGATCATGGCCGCGCCGACGCACGCGGCATCCAAGCCGATCGCGATCATCCCGAACTGCGCGGCCACGCGCCACGCGCACTTCACGCTGGACGGCTCGGGCGTCGCGAAGCTCGAAGCGCCGTCGCTCGACGCATGGCCGAAGGTGCAGTGGGAACCGGACACCGAGAAGAGCCAGCGCGTCGACCTGAACACGCTGACGCCGGAAGAAGTCGCATCGTGGAAGCCGGGCCAGACGCTGCTGCTGTCGGGCAAGATGTTGACGGGCCGCGACGCCGCGCACAAGCGCATCGCCGACATGCTCGCGAAGGGTGAAAAGCTGCCCGTCGATTTCACCAACCGCGTGATCTACTACGTCGGCCCCGTCGACCCTGTCCGCGACGAGGCGGTCGGCCCGGCAGGCCCGACCACCGCGACGCGCATGGACAAGTTCACGGAAACGATGCTCGCGCAAACCGGCCTGATCTCGATGATCGGCAAGGCCGAGCGCGGCCCCGTCGCGATCGAGGCGATCAAGAAGCACAAGGCTGCATATCTGATGGCTGTGGGTGGCGCGGCGTATCTCGTGTCGAAGGCGATCCGCAGCGCGAAGGTGCTCGCGTTCGAAGATCTCGGCATGGAAGCCATCTACGAATTCGACGTGCAGGACATGCCCGTGACGGTCGCCGTCGATTCGAACGGCACGTCGGTTCATCAAACGGGACCGAAGGAATGGCAAGCGAAGATCGGTAAGATTCCCGTCGCCACTGCTTAACGATTTTCTTTGTTTTACCGAAGCCGGGACGTTATAGTCCCGGCTTTTTTATTATTCACGCGAAATACAAATTAAATTGCGTGAATGATTCTCAACAACCATATTCGTCCTTGGCTTTTAGTTTTCAGACGTTTATTGTTGTTGGAAAACCCAGCTCTTGAAGAGGAAACGTCATGCAAGGCGATAAAAAAGTCATCGAATATCTGAACGCCCAGTTGAAGAACGAACTGACCGCAATCAACCAGTATTTCCTGCACGCGCGGATGTACAAGCACTGGGGTCTCGAGAAGCTGGGCAAGCATGAGTACGACGAATCGATCGGTGAAATGAAGCACGCCGACTTGCTGATCGAACGCATTTTCATGCTCGATGGCCTGCCGAATCTCCAGGATCTGCACAAGCTGCTGATCGGCGAAGAAACCAAAGAAATTCTCGAATGCGATTTGAAGCTCGAAACCATCTCGCAGGGTACGTGCAAGGAAGCCATCGCTTATTGCGAGTCGGTGCGTGATTTCATCTCGCGCGAAATCTTCACGACGATTCTCGACGACACCGAAGAACATATCGACTGGCTCGAAACGCAGATCGACCTGATCGACAAGGTCGGCATCCAGAACTACCAGCAGTCGGCAATGGGCTCGCAGGAAGAATAAGACGACACCCAACTGGGAGCGTCCCCACTCCTGATACACTTCTGCGGTCCGATCCGCGCAACGTTCGTTCACACGCGCTGCGCGGATTCTCTTATATGGCTTCCGTCGAAACCATGACCGCTTCGTCCCCCGCCTCCGCTACTTCCGCTTCGATTCGGCCCCTCACCTCGCTCGATCCGCGCGCGCCCGTCGGCATCTTCGACTCGGGTCTCGGTGGATTGTCGGTGCTGCGCGCGGTCCGCTCGCAACTGCCGGACGAAGCGCTGATCTACGTCGCGGATTCGCTCTATGCGCCCTACGGCGAGCGCGACGACGATTTCATCGCCGACCGCACGCTTGCGATCGGCGAATGGCTCGTCGCGCAGGGCGCGAAGGCGCTGGTGGTCGCTTGCAACACGGCGACCGCGCAGTCGATCGCGCTTGTGCGCGAAAAATTGCCTATCCAGTTGATCGGCGTCGAACCGGGCGTGAAGCCCGCGGCGTTGCAGTCGAAATCGCGCGTGGCGGGCGTGCTGGCGACCCGCGTGACGCTGCGCAGCGCCCGCTTCCAAGGGTTGCTCGAACGCTACGCCAGTGACTGCCGTTTTCTGTGCCAGCCGGGCCACGGCCTCGTCGAGGCGGTCGAGCGCTGCGACATCGGCTCGCCCGAATTGCGCGCGCTGATCGAAAGCTACCTTCAGCCGATGCTCGACGCCGGCGCCGATACGCTGGTGCTCGGCTGCACGCACTACCCGTTTCTCGATGCGGCGATCCGCGATATCGCCGGCGACCGGCTGACGCTGATCGACACGAGCGTCGCGATCGCCCGGCAACTGGAGCGCGTGCTCGACCAGCAAGGGCTGCGTGCGCCTGCGCGCGACGCCGTGCCGCAGCCGCGCTTCTGCTCGACCAGCGACGGCGCGCACCTCAAACAGCTCGCGGCGACGCTACTCGACATCGATGCGCCCGTCGAGCGCGTGCATATTCCGTCGCGCCGTACGATCACGCCGGATTCGCACGCCGCCTGAGGCTGGCGGACGATGCCGTGCCGCCGACGGTTTCCATGCGTCGCCACCGCATCAAATACGCCGCCGAGCGACGGAAACCCGCCCCCACAACGCCCCACCGCCACTTGAACGATCGCGCGGCGCCGGACGAAACCCTTCTAACAGGCTGGTTTTGTTACAAAATTTTGCCTGGGAGGCTTGCCAAACCGCCCAAACAAAATGATAATAATTCGCATTAACGTTAGCTATCGCGAGCTGTCATGATTGTCTGCGTGTGCAAGTCAGTGTCCGACCGGAAAATCCGTGCAACGATCGCCGAAGGCGTCGATTCATTCGACGAGCTTCAGTTCGAGCTAGGCGTCGCCATGTGCTGCGGCAAGTGCGAGGAGTCCGTTCGGGACGTGATGGCGCAATGCGGCGTCTGCGCGAGCCGCTGCGGCGTCGAGCATCACACGCAAACGGCGCCGCTGACGTTCTACGAACGCAAGGCCGCCTGAAGTCCATTCCCGGCCTTTGACGCATTTCAAGAAAGTGCTTCGAAAAGCGTGCCATTATCGGGCGCTGTAATTCTTTCGTTTCCGCCGTCAGCAAGCCAGTCCGACACCAGCCAGCGACGCCATTCTTCGAGGAGTTCGAGATGGAATTGCTGATCGGTTTTCTGACCACCGTTTGTATTTCGTTGCTGATATTCCGAACATGACGCTGTTTTGCATGACGTGCTGCATTGCCGGCGCGCCGCCACGCTAACCATGCAGGCCACGCCTTCTCTCCCAACCGGCTTCGCGCCGGACGCTTCCGCCCGAATCAACCCGCGTATCGCCACGGTGACGGGGATCGTCATCGGACTTCACGTCATCGCGCTCGCTATTGCGTTCACGGTGCGTACGGTTACACCGTTGCCGGTCGAAACGCCGCGTACGATCACAGCGGAGCTGCTGCCGCCGCCGGCCCCTGCCGCTGCGCCTGTCGCGATCGAATCGGCCCCGCCGCCGCCGAAGCCCGTGCCCATCCAGAAGGTCAAGCCGAAGGTGCAGCCGCGCCCGACTCCGAAGCCCACGCCGACTCCGATGCCCGTCGCGCAAGCGCCATCGCAGCACGAAATCAGCGCGCCCGAGCCGGCTCCGCCCGCGCCGCCGGCACCTGCTGCACCCGCGCCGGCCGCTCCCGCGGCGAAAACGGTGATGTCGATCACCGCGCCCAAGGACGCGTCGCATCTGAACTGCAGCATCGTCGAGCCGACTTATCCGGCGATGTCGCGTCGCCGCGGCGAAACGGGCCGCGCGGTCGTGCAGTTCATTCTGTCGGCGTCGGGCCGGATCGAAAACATCGAACTGAAGAAGAGCAGCGGCTCCGATCGCCTGGATCAGGCCGCGCTCGACGCGATTCGTTCCAGTTCGTGCAAACCGTATCTGGTGGACGGCGAGCCGACTCGCGTGCCCGCCGTCCAGCCGTTCGACTTCAGCCTGAACAATTGACCTTGATCAGCTGACCAGAATTTCAAAGAAAAAAGGAATTGCCATGCAGAACTACGGTATTGCCCACGTCTGGGCACAAGGGGATTTCGTCACACGCGGCATCGCGGTGGCGTTGCTGATCATGTCGGTGCTGTCGTGGAGCGTGATCGTCGTCAAGAGCTGGAACGTGATGCGCCTGAACCGCCTGACGAAGAACGCCGAAAAGGCATTCTGGCATTCGGACGATTTCGCCGACGGCATGAAGAAGCTCGGCCGCGACACGTCGTCGCCGGCCGAGAACCCGTTCCTCGCGCTCGCGCTGTCGGGCCAGGAAGCCGCCGATCACCATCATCAGACGCAGCCGCATCTGCACGACCGTATGGACGTGTCGGACTGGGTCACGCGCTGCCTGAAAGACACGATGGACGAAAGCGTCGCGCGTATGCAGAGCGGCCTTGCGGTGCTGGCGTCGATCGGCAGCACCGCGCCGTTCGTCGGCCTGTTCGGCACGGTGTGGGGCATTTATCACGCGTTGCTGTCGATCGGCGCAGCGGGTCAATCGTCGATCGATCAGGTCGCCGGCCCCGTAGGCGAAGCGCTCATCATGACGGCCTTCGGTCTGTTCGTCGCGATTCCCGCCGTGCTCGGCTACAACGCGCTGACGCGTGCCAACAAGGGCATCGTCAGCAAGCTGAGCCGCTTTGCACACGGCCTCCATGCGTTCTTCGTCACGGGCGCCCGCCTGTCGTCGTCGAAGCGCGGAGACGGTCTTCGGCTCGCGACCCGCGCCAACTAAATAGCGAGACATAGCGATGGCAATGAGCCCTTTCGCCGGCGACGATGACGACGGCCTCATGAATGAAATCAACATGACGCCGCTCGTCGACGTCATGCTGGTTCTCCTGATCGTGTTCATGGTGACGATCCCCGTGATCCGCCATGCGGTGAAGATCGATCTGCCGCACGCGAGCAGCCAGAAGGAAGACACAAAACCCGCGCAGGTGACGATTGCGATCGATGCCGACGGCAACCTGATGTGGGACGAACAGAAGATCTCCGACGACATGCTGCAGGCGAAGATCGCCGCTGCTGCGCAGCAGGAGCCGCAACCGGAACTGCATCTGAGCGCGGACCGCAAGGTCGCGTACGAGAAGGTGGCGCAGGTGATGTCGGCGGCCCAGGCGGGCGGCCTGACGAAGATCGGTTTCGTCACGGAACCGAAGGCACACTGAGCGTGCCGCCCTCTTCCGTTCGAACGAGAGCCCTGTTTTCCGAGGGCTAAAAGTAAAAGGCCTTCATCGTCGGATGAAGGCCTTTTTTCATGCGCACTCGGCGCCTTCGGGCGGTGGGATCATTTACCATTGCTTGTGCTTTGGACCTGATCACCACATGCGAAAGCCGTGGTCGACACGGACAACGCTGTCAGCCCTATCAGGCTCGCTATCAAAGCGGCCGTGATTTTTCGCATAGGACACTCCTTAGCGAAGGGATTTCAATATAAGCCCGTGGGCTTTTCCATTCAAGCCCGCGGCCATTGAAAGTATCCATCGCCGGCCGCGCTTGCATGGCGAAAAGGTATTTCACTTCCTGCGTGTGCGTGAAAGTACGCGCCTGGCGGGTCATGCAACAGCCGCTTTCAGCCGCAGATTTTTCGCATCGCGCTCCGGGCATTCCTGCTGAATATGCTTGCCGACGTCGGGATCGAGCATCTCGACGAGATAGTCGACGAAGGTCCGCACGGCGGGCACCATGCCCTGCCGCGACAGAAAGACGGCGTACAACTGCGGGGACGGTAGCGTCCAGCCCGCCATCACGGGCGACAGGCGGCCACTGCGCAGCGCCGCGCCATACATCATTTCCGGCAGCGCCGCGATGCCGACGCCCGCGAGCGCCGCTTCCAGGATCATCATCAGGTCGGCAGTGACGAGGCGTGGTTCATGGTCGTGCGCGTGGCGCGTGCCGTCGGGCGCGATCAGGTTGTAGACGTGGCGGCCGTCGCCTGTGGGCGTATCGAGCGTTTCGAAGCGCTTCAGGTCCGCGGGCTCGAGCGGCGGCGCGTTCTGGCTCAGGAGGCTCGGCGCGCCGACCAGCATCTGCTGTGTGCGCCACAACGGCCGCACGACGATATTCGCGTTTTCGGGCGGCTCCGAGCGCACGCGCAGCGCGACGTCGATCGAATCCTCGAACAGATCGACCACGCGATTCGTTACGCGCATCACGACCCGCACTTCCGGAAAACGGTGCATGAACTCCGGCATGATCTGCGACATGATGGTCTGCGAGATCGTCACGGGGACGCTCACGCGCACCGTGCCGCGCGGCGACGAGCGCAACTGCTGCACGACGTTGACGGCCGCCTGCGCCTCGGAGAGCATCGCCTGACAGTGCTGGTAGAACAGTTGCCCTGCTTCCGTCAGCGCGAGCTTGCGCGTCGAGCGCTGCAAGAGACGCACGCCCAGCGACGCCTCCAGCTCCGTCAGCCGGCGCGACAGGCGCGACTTCGAAATGCCGAGCACGCGTTCGGCGGCGGAGAACCCGCCGTGTTCGACGACCTGCGAAAAATACATCAGGTCATTCAGGTTATGCGAATCGATCTTCATGTCATCGTTTCACTAGCAGAACAATCCATTGCGATAGACGGCCTATCACGGCCCAAAACGGTCCATATAATAGCCCTATGTTTCAGAAATAACGCTATTCCCCAATTTTCGAGGTGATTTTGATGAGCGCGACCCGCACGATCGAACGCACGTATCCTTCCGTACGCACGGTTGAAGGCGGCGGTTTCGTCGTCCACCGCCCGTTTCCGACCCGCATGCTGATGGATTTCGACCCGTTTCTGCTGCTCGACGAAATGGGCCCCGTCGACTACGCGCCCGGCGAGGCGAAAGGCGCGCCAGATCATCCGCATCGCGGCTTCGAGACGGTCACGTACGTGCTCGAAGGGCAGTTTGGTCACAAGGATTCGGCGGGCCACTCGGGCACGCTGCGCGCGGGCGATGTGCAATGGATGACGGCGGGCGCGGGCGTCGTGCATAGCGAAATGCCCGACCCTTCTTTCATCGCGACAGGAGGCCGCGTGCATGGCCTGCAGCTGTGGGTGAACTTGCCCAAGCGCGACAAGATGATCGCGCCGCGCTATCAGGAAATGCCGTCGGCGGGGATTCCCGTCGCGACATCCGCCGACGGCAAGGTGCGCGTGAAAGTGATTGCCGGCGAGGCGCTCGGCGTGAAGGCCGCGATCGAAACGCGCACGCCGATCCTCTATCAGCATTTCACGCTGCAGCCTGGCGCGCAGCTTGTGCATCCCGTTCCGCGCGACTATCGCGTGTTCGCTTACGGGCTGTCGGGAAAAGGCCTGTATAGCGACGAGCGGCTCGAAATCGACGCGCAGCAGATGATCGTGTTCGACAACGACGGCGACACGGTGACGATCGCCGCCGGCACTGAACCGCTCGAGGTGCTGCTGTTCGGCGGCGTGCCGCTGAACGAGCCTGTCGTCCGTTACGGCCCGTTTGTGATGAATACGGAAGACGAAATCCGTCAGGCTGTCATCGACTATCAGGCCGGCCGCATGGGACAGATCACGCACTAGTCGTCCATACGGCTTTTCGCGGCAGGCACTCAACCGCGAATCGCAGCAAATTCGTTCACAATAGCGGTTCGAGCCGCGCGCCGCGTCATGCGTCGCGCGGCGCTATTGTTCCAACTCAACGTCCCGCACAGGAGCGCGCATGGCAGACACGAAGGTCACCGCACACATCGGCTCGACGGATTTCCAGGTGCTGTTCGACGACGGCACACACACATGGCTCGCCGACGAGCCCGAGTCGCTGGGCGGCGGCGATCGCGGCCCGACGCCGAACTCCCTGCTGCTGTCGAGCCTCGGCGCATGCACGTCGATTACGCTGAAGATGTACGCGCAGCGTAAAGGCTGGCCGCTCGAAGAAGTGCGCGTGACACTGTCGATGCAGAAAGAATGTGACGGCACGGCGATCGACCGCCAGATCGTCCTGACGGGCAATCTGTCGGACGAACAGCAGGAACGACTCCTGCAAATAGCCAATGCATGTCCCGTGCATAAGATCCTGAGCAATCCGATCTCGATCCGCACGGGCCTGGCCGTTGCGTGACATTGCGTGAATATTGAGCTTTAAGAGGAAGCTGTCGTCTTGAACTTCGAACATCTCATTCAGATCAACGATCCGCTCAACCCGCTCGTCGAATCGCTGACGCGCGAACAGCTGTGGGAAGGGCTCGTGCTGCGCGCGGAGCAGCCGCAGCTGTTCGTGATGGGCCTCGACAGCTGCGCGATCCTGTCGCGCACGGAAAGCACGATGGAGCGCGAGCTGCATTACGGCCATGCGACCGTGCGCGATCACGTCACGCTCACGCCGCAAAAAAGCGTGCGCTACGACATCAGCGCGACGGCCGATTACGTCGGCGGCTCGCTGACGATGACCATCGAGCAGCCCGACGAGCTGCAACTCTTCCTGCGCTTCGAGTACAGGACGAGCCTGCCGTCCGCCGACGAAAACGTCGACCCGGACGCGCATCAAACGGAAGAGATCGTGAAATCGGCCTATCGCGAGTCGGACATCGATACGGTCCGCCTGATCCGCCAGTACGTCAGCGCGCGCAATACGCCTGACCAGTTGCACTAAATCCCGCGCGCCGCCAAAGCCTTCAGGCGGCGCAAAATCCCCTCGCCTATCGAAACGTCAAACCGATTAATTTGGAAACCTTGTAAATGGGAATGGTTATCATTTAGAATCAATCTAACGAATCGACGAACACCAACGGCAAGCATGACGAACATGACACGCTCTTCCACGCTTAGCCTGCGCCGCCCCGCGGCAGCGGCACTGACGACCAGTCGTCCCGCCAAATCCGTGACGACGGCGCCTGCAGAACGCCATGCGGCCAATGGCAATGACGCAGCGCCGACGACGGCAGAAACGTCCGAGCGCGTGCTGCGTAGCGATGCGCTGCTTCAGGGCCGCAGCCATGTGAGCATCATGCACAACGGTGAGACGTATCAGTTGCGCGCAACGCGACTGGGCAAACTGATTCTGACGAAGTAACGAATGCCGCAGTAAAGATTGTTTTAGTACAGGGTATTGTGGGGACCACCTCCCAGAGAGGTGTTGGGCACTAGCCAGCCACGACGGCTTGCACGCGAGATCTAGACCCCTTCGTGCAGACACCAAGCCAGCCGTCGAAGCAAGCCAGGCCGTTTTTTTGGTTCTCACCGCGACGTGTGCGTGTATGAATCGCGCAACGTTCATCAATGACAGAAGCGAGAAGCCGTGCAGATGACTACATCTGCACGGCTTTTGTCTTTTGCGGCCCGCGCAGAACCTTCAGCGCAGTTCGAGCGCGGCAATGCCCGCGCGTGCAATCGCCGTATCCTGCTCCGATTTCACGCCCGACACGCCGATCGCGCCCACCGTCTCGCCTTCCACGACGATAGGCACGCCGCCTTCCACGAATGCGGCGAGCGGCGCACTCAGAAACGCGATGCGCCCCTGCTTGATGATGTCTTCGTAGACCTTGGTTTCGCGGCGTCCGAGCGCGGCCGTGCGCCCTTTCGCGGTCGCCATGTCGACCGTGCCGGGTGCCGCGCCATCCATTCGGTGCAGGTGAAGGAGATGACCGCCGTCGTCGAGAATCGCGATCGTTACGGTCCAGTGATTCGCCGCCGCATGCGCTTGCGCTGCGGCGGCCATCTTGCTGACGTCTTCGTCGGTCAATACGGGTTTGGTTCTCACGGGCGCCTCGCTCGGGTACGCGGCGCGCCGCCGATCAATGTGCCGGCCAGTACCAGAACATCAGCCACCACGCGCTATCGACGACGGCCAGTGCTGCCATGAACCATACCACCGACAGCGCGCGCTGGAAAACCCGCGCCGTGTAGCGGCGCGTCACGAGCCACGCGAGCCACGCGCTCCATGCATTCGCGATCACGAGAATCGCGATGCGCACGTCCGACGCCCAGTCGAGCGGCACATGCTCGGCCTTCAGCAGCGACAGCGTCGTCGCCGACAGGCCGAGGAACACGCCCGTGCCCGCAATCGGAATCAGCGCTTGCGCAAGATGATGCAGGCGCGTCATGTCGAAGCGTCCCAGCGTGCGCGTCGCGCCCGCCAGCAACGCGAGCAGCACCGTGCCGTAGACCACGCCCGTCGCAAGGATGTAGGCGATGATCATCGTGCCATCGAGCCACGAGAACACGTCGTTCTGTTCCGGATAGTGTGTAAACAGGAACCACGGCGCGTTCGTGTCGAGCGGCCACATGATGTCGTGATCGACGAGCCATGTCGCGAGCGACTGCTTGATGTCGATGAACCACGGCGAGCCCGTCCAGTGAAAGGCGCCGATTGCGATGCCGAGCAGGCCGTAGAGGATCAGCGCGGTGTCCCAGGCGCTCGCCTGCTTGTCGCCGAGGTTCACCACTTCCGTCGACGGCTTGCGCCACGTCAATTCGATCGCGTCACGATGCCCGCT
Organism: Paraburkholderia steynii; assembly: GCF_900100565.1. Classification (NCBI taxonomy): domain Bacteria; kingdom Pseudomonadati; phylum Pseudomonadota; class Betaproteobacteria; order Burkholderiales; family Burkholderiaceae; genus Paraburkholderia; species Paraburkholderia steynii. The sequence goes on from NZ_FNDI01000006.1 coordinate 345,692, forward strand.
GCAGCGGCCGCACATATGGCAGGCAGAGGCGCCCTTCATGTTGCGCAACGGCACGAGCGGCGCGCAGTTGATCGGGATCACGCGGTGACCGTGTTCGCCTTCCTTGTACGACCGGCGCCACGCGTCTTCGTCGACTTTGTAGTGGAACGGCGCGAGGCGCGCCAAAAGCGAAAAAACCCCGTTGACGGGGCACAGGTATTTACACCAGACGCGCTTCTCTCGACCGTATAGCAACCCGATGATCATCGCGGCAAAGGTCGATCCGCCTAACACCAGCAAGACCGCTTTTGGATACTGATAGACGCTGACCATCTGGCCGTAGATCGTCGTCAAACCGAAGGCGACGAAAGGCCAACCGCCCCAGCGCATCCAGCGCGGGATCGCCCAGCCTCGTCCGTATTTGCTCGCGAACTCCGCGAGCGCGCCTTCGGGACACAGCACGCCGCACCAGACGCGTCCGAGCATCACCATCGACAGCAGCACGAACGGCCACCAGATGCCCCAGAACACGAACTGCGCCGCGAGCGTCAGGTTGTTCCACAGATGCGCGGTGTCGCCCGGCAGTTCGGTGAACGCGGGCACGAGAATCAGGAAAGCGTAGACGGCAACGACGACCCACTGAATACCGCGGATGGCAGCGCCGTGGCGCTGCATCCAGTTGCCGGCTTCTGCAAGCCGGCTGCGGCGATTTGCGACTGCCGTCGTCATGCCGCGCGCCCTGCCGTCTGTTGCGCGGGAACGCGCTTCGAACGGCGGATCAGATACCACACGACGACCCAGTACAGCGCGTACGTGATCAGGTTCATCAACGCCGGATGCGCGCGATAACCCGTCAGCGTCGCGACCAGCGAGCCGAACGTGCTGGAGTCGTCGAGAATCATCGACGTGTTCCATATGCGGTCAGCGATGGTCGGCAGGATTTCCTTGTCGATCAGCTTGTCGACGCCGGTCTGGAACAGGCCCGCGCCGAGGAACAGCAGCATGATTTCCGTGACGCGGAAGAACAGCCGCCACGAGAAGATCTTGCCGCCCAGTTGCAGCAGGTAGAACGTGACGAATGCGAGACCGAGGCCCAGCAGCACGGCAAGAATCTGGCTCATGCCCACGTGACCCGACTGGCCGAAACCGAGGCCGTACAGAAAAATCACCGTCTCGCTGCCCTCGCGTGCGATCGCCAGCGCCACGAGCACGGCAACGCCCCACCAGTTCGCGCTCTGCGTGCTCTTCTTTAGCGACTGTTCCATGTCGCGTTTGAGCGTGCGCCCGTGCGACTTCATCCAGATCACCATCTGCACGATCAGCACGCAGGCGACCAGCACCATCGCGGTCTGGAAATAATCCTGCGCATCGCCCGACAGCACTTCGGTGAACCCGACCAGCGCGGCGCCCAGGCCGATCGCGGCCAGAATGCCTGCTGCGACGCCCGCCCACAGATACGGCAGACCGTGACGCGCCTGTTCGTCGCCATTCTTCAGCCACGCGTACAGAATGCCGACGACGAGCAGCGCCTCGACGCTTTCTCGCCAAACGATGAACACTACCTGACCCATCGAAACCTCCAACCACTTCAGTGGACGCCGCGCGTCCGTGTTACGGCTCGTGCTGCCGCGACGTCATTTGGCGACGATCACGCCCTGCGCCTGCTGATGGAAATCATCAAAGAACTTGTAGGTGCCGGGATCGAGCGGAGCGATCACGACCACCGATTCGGCGCCCGGCGCCAGAACCTTTTCCTTGCGCAGTTCGACGCTTTCGAATTCCGCCGCGCCCTTACCCGTGTTCTTCACTTCGATCCGGATGCGCTTGCCCGCAGGCACTTCGATACGCGCCGGCGTCAGCTTGCCGTCCGTCATTTCGAGCTTGAACGTCACGGCTTCCTCGGCGGCGTGCGCCACGCCGAAGAACGATGCCGCCATCGCGAGAACGGCAAGCTTCTTATTGACTCTCATGCACCCTTCCTAAAAATGCGGCGCGCTCTCACGCGCCGCTCATTGCCGCTCGTCGCGGCATCAGGGATCGCGATGCGATCGATACCGATCAGTAACCGCCCTTCTTGCCGATGCCCGCGAACGTGAAGTCGTATTCGAGCGTGAACGGCTTGAACCACGGGCCCACGCCCGTTTCCTTGTCGACGTGACGGCCGAACGCCATGTGGCCTTCCTGCATCGGCGGTTCCACGATCAGCTTCAGGTGATACTTGCCCGGGCCGGCGAGCTTGACGTTGTCGCCGTAGTGCGGACCGTCGTCGGCAACCATCGCCATCAGGTCGCCCTTCTGGTCGTAGCTCGAACCCGGCTTCGTCAGTTCGTAGTGAACTTGCAGATAAGGCATCCAGTCACCTTCTGCGAACCCAGTCGGATTCTTCTTGACTGCATGGATGTCGGCCTCCAGATGCACGTCGGAATCCGACGCCTTGCGCATCATGCCTTCCGGGTCCATCGTGATCGGTTGCAGATAGACGGCGCCAACTTCCATCCCGCCGCGGATCTGCTGCTTGCCGATCGGATATTCAGCGGCCGACGCCGACATCGCGGCAACGGCAGCGAGGGCAGCTACTCCGCCGCTAAAGATTGACGAAACGCGCATTGAAACTCCTTTGGTTTTTTTAGACTGAAGCAACGAAAAGCCGTACTCGGAAAGGCGCGTTGAAGAGGTCTCGCAAGCGCGTGGTCTTCACGTCTTTCGCGAATTGTCCGATGCGCCAACGCAAGTGCGAAAGCAGTAACGAACGGTAATGCGAACCATTCTCAATACTTGAACCAGTTTATCACTGTTCGGAGGGAGAAACAAATGCGAAAGCGTCGAAAGCCTTGCTGCGACAGGGTCTTACGCGAAGCTTAAGCGCAGTTTTCGTGGTGTTTGCGGCAAGGCGCCGCGATGGAGTCGCGGCTGAACAAGGAGTGAGACATGGAGCGACATGCGCGGCGGCAAAGCGCCGCGCCTCGTAGCCTTTCCGCAACGGCGGAAACGTGGACGGAAGCTAGTCCGTGCCCGTCAGATGATCTCCGACATTCGCGCCGAATACCCGCTCGCGCAGCAACGCCAGCTGGTCTCGCACCTGAGCCGCTTTTTCGAATTCGAGATTTTTCGCGTGCTCCATCATCTGCTTCTCAAGCCGCTTGATCTCCTTGGAGATCTGCTTTTCGGACATGTCTTCGAACTTCGCACGAACCTGCTGCTCCTTCAGTTCGGCGCGCGCTTCATCGACGTTGTAGACGCCGTCGATGATGTCCTTGATCCGCTTGACCACGCCGCGCGGCACGATGCCCCGCTCCGTATTGAACGCGATCTGCTTCGCGCGCCGCCGCTCGGTTTCGTCGATCGCGCGCTTCATTGAATCCGTAGTCTTGTCCGCGTAGAGAATCGCCTTGCCGTTTACGTTACGCGCGGCCCGGCCGATGGTCTGGATCAGCGAGCGCTCGGCGCGCAGGAAACCTTCCTTGTCGGCATCGAGAATCGCGACGAGCGACACTTCGGGAATGTCCAACCCTTCGCGCAACAGGTTGATCCCGACCAGCACGTCGAAAGTGCCCAGGCGCAAATCACGAATGATTTCGACGCGCTCGACAGTGTCGATGTCGCTGTGCAGATAGCGCACCTTCACGCCATGATCGGCGAGAAACTCCGTCAGTTGCTCGGCCATGCGCTTGGTCAGCACCGTGACGAGCACGCGGTCGCCCGCCTTCACGCGCTCGTTGATCTCGCCCAGCACGTCGTCGACCTGCGTGCGCGCCGGTCGCACCTCGATTTCCGGATCGACGAGGCCTGTTGGGCGCACGACCTGCTCGGCCACCTGCCCCGCCGTCTTCTTCTCGTAGTCGGCGGGCGTCGCCGACACGAACACGACCTGGCGCATCTTGCGCTCGAACTCGTTGAACTTGAGCGGCCGGTTGTCGAGCGCGGACGGCAGCCGGAAGCCGTAGTCGACGAGATTTTCCTTGCGCGCGCGGTCGCCGTTGTACATGCCGTTCAACTGGCCGATCAGCACGTGCGATTCGTCGAGGAACATCATCGCGTCGGCGGGCAGGTAGTCGACGAGCGTCGGCGGCGGCTCGCCGGGCGCGGCGCCCGAGAAATGCCGCGAGTAGTTCTCGATGCCTTTGCAGAAACCCAGTTCCTGCAACATTTCCAGATCGAAGCGCGTGCGCTGCTCGAGCCGTTGCGCTTCGACGAGCTTGCCATCGCCGTAGAAAAATTCGAGCCGGTCGCGCAGTTCGGACTTGATCGTCTCGACGGCGCGCATGACCGTCTCACGCGGCGTCACATAGTGCGATGACGGATACACGGTGAAACGCGGAATCTTCTGACGCACGCGGCCCGTGAGCGGATCGAAGAGCTGCAACGTATCGATTTCGTCGTCGAACAACTCGACGCGCACCGCCATTTCCGCATGCTCGGCGGGGAAAATATCGATCGTATCGCCGCGCACGCGGAATGAACCGCGCGCGAAGTCGGCTTCATTGCGGTTGTACTGCATCGCGATCAGACGCGCGATGATGTCGCGCTGCCCCATCTTGTCGCCCGTGCGCAGCGTCAGAATCATCTGGTGATATTCCGACGGATTCCCGATACCGTAGATCGCCGACACAGTTGCGACGATCACGACGTCGCGCCGTTCCATCAGGCTCTTCGTCGCGGACAGCCGCATCTGCTCGATGTGCTCGTTGATCGACGAGTCCTTTTCGATGAACAGATCGCGCTGCGGAACGTACGCTTCCGGCTGGTAATAGTCGTAGTACGAGACGAAGTATTCGACGGCATTGCGCGGAAAAAACTCGCGAAACTCAGAGTACAGCTGCGCGGCGAGCGTCTTGTTCGGCGCGAAGACGATGGCCGGCCGGCCCAGCCGCGCGATAGTGTTCGCCATCGTGAAGGTCTTGCCGGAACCCGTCACGCCGAGCAGCGTCTGGAACGACAGACCGTCCTCGACGCCTTCGACGAGCGTGTCGATGGCCGTCGGCTGGTCGCCTGCGGGCGGATACGGTTGATAGAGCCGGAACGGGGAGCCCTCGAACGTCACGAATTTGGATTCGTCGAGAGCGTCGTGGACTTCACTCAGATGATGTTCGGACATGGAAGCGGCACCTCGGCCGGGAGCAAACGACTATTCTAGCGTTTTGCGAACAGGCGGGCTGACGCCTCGCCGGACGCCCAGGACGCAGCCGGCGCACGTCCGCTGGCGCGTCCGGATTGATGCGAACGCGGCATGAAAACATCGCCAGATCGCTGTTTTCATTGCAAATTAATCGACCCGCGGGCCCTGCCGATGTCAAAAACCCCGGCGAGATTCGTTACAATGGCACGTTGCGCGCCAGCGCGGCCGTCGGTCGAAAGCGTCGCCGGAACCTGCACCAGGACTTTCCGCCGCAATTGCCGAACCCGGTCGCCATACGGTGCATACGGTTCCTAGCAGCATCCGAAGTCGTCCCTCTTTTCACTACTGCCGAATCATCATGTCTCTGTTCTCCGCTGTCGAACTCGCTCCCCGCGACCCGATCCTGGGCCTGAACGAAGCTTTCAACGCAGATACGCGCACCACCAAGGTCAATCTTGGCGTTGGCGTGTATACCAATGAAGAAGGCAAGATTCCTCTGCTGCGCGCTGTGCGTGAAGCAGAAAAGGCACGCATCGAAGCGGCACTGCCGCGTGGCTATCTGCCCATCGAAGGTATCGGCGTCTATGACGCAGCCGTGCAGAAACTGCTGCTCGGCAACGATTCGCCGCTGATCGCGGCTGGCCGTGTCGTCACGGCACAGGCGCTGGGCGGCACGGGCGCGCTGAAGATCGGCGCGGACTTCCTGAAGCGCGTCAATCCGGCATCGAAGGTCGCGATCAGCGATCCGAGCTGGGAAAACCACCGCGCGCTGTTCGAAAGCGCCGGCTTCGAAGTCGTCTCGTATCCGTACTACGACGCGAAGTCGCAAGGCGTGAACTTCGAGGGCATGCTGTCCGCGCTTAACAGCTACGAAGCGGGCACGGTCGTCGTGCTGCACGCGTGCTGCCACAACCCGACGGGCGTCGATCTGACGGTCGACCAATGGAAGCAGGTGGTCGAAGTCGTGAAGGCGCGCTCGCTCGTGCCGTTCCTCGACATCGCCTATCAGGGCTTTGGCGACGGCATCGACGCCGACGCAGCCGCGGTGCGCCTGTTCGCGCAATCGGAACTGAACGTGTTCGTGTCGTCGTCCTTCTCGAAGTCGTTCTCGCTGTATGGCGAGCGCGTCGGCGCACTGTCGATCATCACGGGCAGCAAGGAAGAAGCGGCGCGCGTGCTGTCGCAACTCAAGCGCGTGATCCGCACGAACTACTCGAACCCGCCGACGCACGGCGGCGCCGTCGTCGCAGCCGTGCTCGGCTCGCCGGAATTGCGCGCGACGTGGGAAACGGAACTGGGTGAAATGCGCGACCGCATTCGCGCGATGCGCAATGGTCTCGTCGAACGCCTGAAGGCCGCGGGCATCGACCGCGACTTCAGCTTCGTCAACGCGCAACGCGGCATGTTCTCGTACTCGGGTCTGACGGCTGCGCAAGTGGACCGCCTGCGCGAAGAGTTCGGCATCTATGCTGTCAGCACGGGCCGTATCTGCGTGGCCGCGCTGAACACGCGCAACCTGGACGTGGTGGCTAACGCGGTTGCCGCTGTCCTGAAGTAACCATTGCGAGCGAGACGGCGCGAGGCGTTGTCTCTTACTCTTTGCAATTGAAAAGGCGCTCGTTTCGAGCGCCTTTTTTCATGCCGTTGACGCGAGGAACGCGCTCAACGCAAGTCGCGGTGAATGTCGTGCGTGACGAAGGCTGCATCGTTGTCGGGCATATCGAGCCAGCCCGGCTGCGCAAGCGAATTGCGGATGTCTTCGAGGCCGCTTTCCCAGTGCTGACGCATCGTCGACAAGCCGAACTGAAAGTCCTTGTAGTGCCCTTCGTATTCCTTGTTGCCGTAGATCAGATGAACGATGTTGTAGCGCTTCGAGCACGATAGCTCTTCGGCAAGCTTGCACCATGGATCATTGCGGTGCTCAGGCGACACGCGATCGAGCACTTCGCGCAGCACATGCCGAAAGCGCTGCGTGCGCTGCATCGTGTCCGTGACGAGGCGCGTGCGACTCGAATACTGAATGTCCTTCATCCGGCCTTGGACATCCGTGATGTTGTCCGGCACGGGGCCCAGCGCGCTCCACAAGTCGACCTGAAACGCGAGCGTATCGCGGCGCGGACTGGCTTGCGCGACCTCGTACAGCGGCGTGTTCGACATCAGCCCGCCGTCCCAGTAATACTCGCCGTCGATTTCGACGGCTCCGAAGCCCGGTGGCAACGCACCCGACGCCATGAAATGCTCCGGCCTCAGCGTCTTATGGGTATTGTCGAAATAGGCGAAGTTGCCCGTGTGTACATTCACGGCGCCAACCGAAACATGCACTTCCTTCGAGTTGATCCGGTCGAAATCGCATAGCCGCTCTAGCGTCGCCTTGAGCGGCGTCGTGTCGTAATAGCTCGCGAGTTGCGGCGGAACAGAAACGGCGGGCAACGGCGGTGGAAAACGCGGCGTGAAAAAGCCCTTCTGCCCGTCGACGAGCGCGCCGACTGCCTGCATCGCAGTGAACGCCTTGCGCACCGTGTCGTTTGAATTGAAGAAAGCCTGCTCGAGGGCAGCCGGCAAGGGCGGACCATAGGCCGGCTGGCAGATGGTCTCCCAGAACTCGCGCAGTTTCTCGACGCGATGCTCGGGCGCATTGCCCGCAATGATCGCCGTGTTCAGCGCACCAATTGAAATGCCCGCTAACCAGTTGGGCAGAATGCCCGCCTCGTCGAGCCCCTGATACACGCCAGCCTGATACGCGCCCAGCGCGCCGCCGCCTTGCAGCATCAGCGCGACGGTCTCGTACTGAGGCAGCGCCGCGTGATGACTGGCGCGAACGCTGGGCGCCGCGCCCGCCTGCTCGCTTTCTCCCGCGCCGGCACCGCCGGCGCGTGCCCGCTTCACACTCGGTTGTGAATCGCGTTGCGCCATCATCACCCTCCTCGCTTATTACGCGTTTATTGCGCGTTCATTGCATATACCAGCCGTGGCTTACGATGAACGATTGCCCCGTGAGCGCGGCCGTCGGGAACGACGACAGGAACAGCACCGTCTGCGCGACATCTTCGACCGTGGTGAAGATGCCGTCCACCGTGCCGCCGAGCATCACGCGCTTGACCACTTCTTCCTCGCTGATGCCCAGTTCCTTGGACTGCTCGGGAATCTGCTTGTCGACGAGCGGCGTACGCACAAAGCCCGGACATACGACATGCGAGCGCACGTTATGTTTCGCGCCTTCCTTCGCGAGCACACGCGAAAGGCCGAGCAGCGCATGCTTGGCCGTCACGTAAGCCGACTTCAGCGGCGACGCTTCGTGCGAGTGTACGGAGCCCATGTAGATCACGATGCCGCCGCGATCGTCCTTGTACATGTGCTTGAGCGCGGCTTTCGTGGTGAGGAAGGCGCCGTCGACGTGGATGGCCTGCATCTTCTTCCAGTCCGAGAACGAGTAGTTCTCGATCGGATTAACGATCTGAATGCCGGCGTTTGAAATCAGGATATCTACTGAGCCGAGTTCGGCCGCGACCTTGTCGATGCCCTGATTGACGGCGTCTTCGTTCGTGACGTCCATCGCGACGCCGAGCGCCTTGCCGCCCGCCTTGTTGATCTCTTCGGCGACGGCGTTCGCGCCGTCCTGGTTCAGGTCCGCAATCGCGACGGCCGCGCCCGCCGCCGAGAGCGTCAACGCGATCTGCTTGCCGATGCCGCTCGCCGCGCCCGTGACGACGGCAACCTTGCCTTTCAGACTATCGTTAGATGACGACATCCAGAACCTCCATGCAGTTGATTGAGCAATGACAACATGGCGCGCAGCCATCGTAAAGCTGGCCGAATGGCATATGCCGTCCGGTCTATTGTTGCACTGCGGCCGACTCCGCTATTGTGCATGAAGCTACGCGAACTACACACCCAAAGGCACGTCTTCCCGATTCGGATTAATGTGTGGGGTTCCGGCTACGACATTCACAAAAGGAGATCTGGATGAACTACCGACGTCTCGGCCGTTCCGGCCTGCAAGTCAGCGAGCTGTCCATTGGCTCATGGGTGACTTACGGCAATCAGGTGGACCGGCGCGCCGCGCGGGAATCGCTGGCGGCCGCGCGCGACGCGGGCGTGAATTTCTTCGACAACGCCGAAGTCTACGCGGGCGGCAAGTCCGAGCAGATCATGGGCGAAGCGCTGAAAGAACTGAACTGGCCGCGCGTGAGCTACATCGTCTCGACCAAGTTCTTCTGGGGGCTCAACGAAGCGCCCAACCAGTACCACACGCTCAATCGCAAGTATCTGCTGAATGCGATCGATCACTCGCTCAAGCGCCTACAGCTCGATTATGTCGATCTCGTGTTCTGTCATCGTCCTGACCCGAACACGCCCGTCGAAGAAACCGTGTGGGCGATGAGCGACATGATTACGCGCGGCAAGGCACTTTACTGGGGCACGTCCGAATGGAGCGCCGATGAAATTCGCGCGGCATACGAGATCGCCGAGCGGCATCATCTGCACAAGCCCGTGATGGAGCAGCCGCAATACAACCTGTTCCATCGCAAGCGTGTCGAGCAGGAGTATCGCCGGCTTTACGAAGACATCGGTCTCGGCCTTACGACCTGGAGCCCGCTCGCTTCCGGTCTGCTTACGGGCAAGTATCGCAACGGCGTGCCGGCCGGCAGCCGCGCGGAACTGCAGGGCTACGACTGGCTGCGCAAGGAGCTGACCGACTCCGGCAAGAACAGCGTAGTCGGCAAGCTTGGAGAGGTCGCGGACGAACTCGGCTGCACCATCGGGCAACTGGCGCTCGCGTGGATCCTGACGAATCCGAACGTCAGCACGATCATCACTGGCGCGTCGCGTGTCGAGCAGATCGCGGAAAACATGAAGGCGCAGGACGTAGCCGCGCAGATTACGCCGGAACTCAAGGAGAAGATCGAAGCGATCGTCGGCGACGCTTATCAGTGACCGTTGGAGACGCTGCGCGGGCCGTACGAGTGATGCATGCGGCCTGTCGCGGCGAATGGGCGGCGAGTTGGCGACAAACGGACGGCGGCGGGCGGGTCGGGCCGCTCGCGCACCTCGCGTACAATACGCAGCCCCAACGTTTGACTCTGCGGCCGCGCGGCCGAAAGCCGAGGCAATGCGCTTTGCGCAGTGTTTTCATCGGCATTCGTCCCGCACGGCGACCGCGTAATTCGCTTCTTCACTAGCGCCTTCATTGCCATGCTCAGTTACCGCCACGCTTTCCACGCAGGCAATCACGCCGACGTCCTGAAACACGCTGTCGTCGTGCAGTTACTGCGCTACCTCGGACAAAAGGACAAGCCGTACTGGTACATCGACACGCACGCGGGCGCAGGTGTCTATTCGCTGAAGGAAGGCTACGCGACCAAGACCGGGGAGTTCGAAACGGGCATTGCGAAATTGTGGAATCGCAAGGATTTGCCGCCCATGCTCGCGGAATATGTCGATGAAGTGTCCGCGCTGAATGCCGATGGCGAATTGCGCTACTACCCGGGCTCGCCCTATCTCGCGTGGCGTCTGATGCGCGAGCAGGACCGCATGCGTCTGTTCGAGTTGCACAGCACCGAGATCGACGTGCTGCGTCACAACTTCCGCGACGCGGGCCGTCGCGCGATGCTCTTCTCGGGCGACGGGTTCGACGGCATCAAGCCGCTACTGCCGCCGGCGCCGCGTCGCGCGCTCGTGCTCGTCGATCCGTCGTATGAAGACAAGCGCGACTACGGGCGCACGCTGAATTGCGTCGAAGAAAGTCTGAAGCGGTTTGCGACGGGAACGTATGCCGTCTGGTATCCGCAAGTCGCGCGACCGGAATCGCAGCGCTTTCCCGACCAGCTGAAGCGGCTGCAGGACAAGAACTGGCTGCATGTTTCGCTGACCGTCAGCAGCCCGCCTACCGACGGCTTTGGGCTCTTCGGCAGCGGCATGTTCATTCTGAATCCGCCCTACACGCTGGCGAAGATGCTGAAGGAAACGCTGCCGTGGCTCGTCGAGGTGCTGGGCCAGGACAAGGCCGCGCAGTTCAAGGTCGAGCATCGCGGCGATTGAGCGGCCCGTTGGGCCGGCCCAACGGGCGTGCGGCTACTTGACCTGCTCGGCCGCCTTGCGAGCGAAGTCGTTCGTATAGGTCGCCTTCAGATCGACCTTCGACGCATCGAGCCTTGTATCGAATGAAGCAAGCGCGCGCAATGCCGTTGGCGGTCCGTCGGCCGGCATCAGGCCATCGGGCGAATAGGCTTCACGGACGTTGTGGAAGGCCTCGATGTACAGCGCCTTGTCGTTGAGCAGATAGGCTGGCGGCACCATCTTCACGATGTCGTCATCGCTTGCCGTCTGAAGCCAGCGATCCGCCCGCACGATTGCATTCGCCAACGCCTGTGTCGTCTTCGGATTCTTCTGTATGAAGCTGTCCGACGCGTAGAGCGTCGCCGCGGGCATCGTCCCGCCGAACACTTCCTGCGTACCCTTCACGGTGCGCGTGTCGACCAGCACCTTGATATCGCCCGCGCGTTGCAGCTTCGTCATCATCGGGTCGACATTCGACAGCGCGTCGACCTGTCCGTTGCTCACCGCAGAAATCACGGTCGCGCCGCTGCCTACGCCAATCACCGAGATATCGCTGCGTTGCACGCCGGCCTTGCGCAACGCGACGGTCAGCACGAGATCGGTCGACGAACCCGGCGCGCTCACACCCACCTTCGCGCCTTTGAAATCCGCCAGCGACTTCAGCGTGTCGGCTTTGCTTTTCGTCACCGCGACGGCGATTTGCGGTGCGCGCCCCATCAGCACGAACTCGCGGTAGTGCTGGCCTTTCGCCGCCATGAAGATCGTGTGCTCGTAGGCGCCCGCGCCGACGTCCGCGCTGCCGCCCACCACCGCTTCGAGCGCCTTCGATCCGCCCGCGAAATCCTCGAGCGTCACGTCCAGTCCTTCGTCCTTGAAGAAGCCCAGTCGAGAGGCCGTCAGCACAGGGAGATAGTAGAGACCCGGCAGGCCGCCGACCGCCATCGTGAGCGTTGGCTTTTCAGGCGTTTCCTTCGCGATGGCAGGGTGCGCCGCAAGTGCCAGCAGCGCCGCGCACACACTTGCGGCACGACTAAACCAGAGGTCGCGCATTCGTTGTCTCCTGTTTTGTTCGAATTGTTCGTCTCGCTGCGTGGGACGCGTGGAATGCACATCCCGAGCGATGATCGCGCAGCGATTGTCGTCTGAGGACGTAGTACGCGCCATGCGCCGAAACCCGAATAATGAAACGAGTCGCCGCGTCAGGCTGAACTATTGCGAATGCGGCACGTATCGCGGACGCGGCTGCGGCGTCGGCGGATTGGGATAGGGAGCCTGCGTGGCACCCGGCACCTGAATATACGGCGCCACGATGTAAGGCGGCGCCCCGTTGGGCGCAAGTTCCTCGGGCGCGGCAATCGGTTGTGCCTCGACGATGCGGCTGTGTGACAGCGGCCCCGTCGTCAGGATAGTGCCGCTCTGGCCGTCGCTGATGCCGGCTTGCGTGTCGAGAACCAGCGGCGGCCGGCTCGTCGACGAAGCGGCAAATGCCGTCGATGCCGCCCCCAGCAGCACGACAGCCGCTGCGGATCGCAGCAGATAAATCGAGTGGTCTGAAAACATGGGCGCCCGGAATGTTTGTAGGAATGCCGGTTATCGCGAAAACATCATACCTTACCGCGGCACAAGCATTTGAGCTAGTCGCCAGCGACCAGCGTAGTGCAATCCACTGGCTCCAGATGCGACAAAGCCCCGCATGACGGGGCTTGATCTTCCAACCGGGGCTCGCGGCGCATTATTGCCGCGCGAGCCGGGGCGAACGACTTACAGCGAGTAGCCGCTGGTTTCGAGCGCGCGGATACGCTGTTCGAGCTGGACGATATCCGACGATTCTGCGAGGTAAGCCTCGCGACGGGTACGTTCAGCCGTTTCAAACCAGTTGCTCAGCTTTTCGATTACAAATGCAAACATGATGAACTCCAAGGATCAGTTAAGAATCCCCGGTGAGTTGGGCATCAGGGATTTCCCGTAGAAGGGTTAACCCCGATTATAGTCTTCTCGTGCAACCTTGCCAGTGAATTGCACGAATGACGTGCATTCCGTTTTGGAATGGTGCATGTTAATTTCTTGGTCAAACCATTGATTCTCAGTGAATTTTTCGAGATTCATCGAAGAATCGCTCAATCAACACACCGTTTTAGCACCATGTTGGTGCTCAGACGGTGATTACTCACAACGCTGCGTCACTGTTTTTCATTACCCGTGACAATGCGGCGCAGCCGACGTCGCATCCACGGCAGCAAGGCTTTCGATAATCGGGCAATCCGGACGGTCGTCGCCATGGCAATGGTCGGCAAGATGCGTGAGCGTGTCGCGCATCTCGGTCAATTCGGCGATACGGCGGTTCAGTTCGGCAACATGCTCCAATGCAATCGACTTCACCTCCGCGCTCGCACGCGAGCGGTCGTTCCACAGTGCAAGCAGCTTGCGAATATCCTCGACCAGAAACCCCAGGCGCCGCGCCTGACGGATAAAGCGCAGCGAATGGACTTCCTGCGTTCCGTAAACCCGGTATCCCGCCTGCGTGCGCTCCTTCGCTGCGAGCAATCCGACGCTCTCGTAATAGCGGATCATTTTCGCCGTCACGCCCGACGCACGGGCCGCTTCACCAATATTCATCGCTCGTTCCCCACTCTGCTTTCACGATATGTTGCATGATTCTTGACCTTCCCACAGTGGGAAGGTCAATCATGTAGTTGCCGGTCGACAGGCATAATTCAACCGTTGCAGGACTTACCAGCTAGAGGAAAAGCATGAGCATCGAATTCAAGGTAGAAGGCATGAGCTGCCAGCATTGCGTCGCCGCCGTCACGCGCGCCATCCAGGAACAGGACGCCGGCGCGCAGGTTCAGGTCGACCTGTCGGCGGGCAAGGTCGCCGTTCAGTCGGGCGCGTCCGTCGACACGCTGAAGGCCGCCATCGACGAAGCCGGCTACACGGTCGTCGGCGTCGACGGCAACTGAGCGGAGAACACGCGCATGTTCAAGGTGGCCGTTATTGGCGCATCGGGTTTGCTCGGACGCGCGATCGTCGGTGAACTGACGCAGCAGCCGGACTGGCAGCTCGTGCAGACAACCTTCAGCCGTCCCTTCGGGCAAAGCGTCACGCTCGACATTCGCGATGCCGACGCCGTCGCGCAGTTCGTCGATCGCGAGCGGCCGGACGCGCTCGTCATCGCGGCAGCCGAGCGGCGTCCGGATGTGTGCGAGCACGATCCGGAGCTCACGCGTGCGCTGAACGTGGATGCCGTGCGCGCGATCGCATCGGCGGCGCGGCGGCACGGCGCGTGGGTGCTGTCCATTTCCACCGACTACGTGTTCGACGGCACGCAACCGCCCTATCGCTATGACGCCACGCCGTCGCCGATCAACGCCTACGGCCGCAGCAAATTGGAGGGTGAGCAGGCGCTCGCCGAATCGACGGATCTCGGCTGCGTGTTGCGCTTGCCGCTGCTGTTCGGACCGATCGTCGACTGGCAAGAGTCGGCTGTCACGAGCCTCGTGCCCGCGATTGCCGCGTCGGCGCGCACGGCTTCGTCCGAAGTGAAAGCCGCCGTGATGGACGCGTGGGCGATCCGCTATCCGACGTATACGCCCGACGTGGCCGTCGTCGTGCGTCAGTTGCTGGAATGGCACGCGCGCGACGAAGCGGTGTGCGGCACGGTGCAGTGGTCCGGCGACGAACCGATGACGAAGTACGACATCGCGCAGCGTCTCGCCAGCGCGTTGCGGATCGACGCGCAACTGACACCACAGCACACGCCGACGGACGCGACGCCGCGCCCACACAACTGTCATCTCGATTCGACGCGGCTCGAGACGCTCGGCATCGGGCGGCGTACGCCGTTCGATACGGCGATTCGCGACGTGCTCGCGCAATTTCCGTGGCGCGGTTAGCCGCACATAAAGCGCTATAGAAAGTCAGTGGAAGTCACGGCTCATCGATTGCAAGCCGCCCAGCAGATGCGACATATCGACGAGCCGTTGCGCCACCAGGTGCCGCACTTCGCCTTCGCATTGCCACGTGCCGTACACGGCGAGCAGCGATGCGCCGAGCGCTTCTTTCCTTTGTCTTTCCAGCAAACTCGGCCAGATGATCACGTTGACGTTGCCCGTCTCGTCCTCGATCGTCACGAACAGCACGCCCTTGGCCGTGCCCGGCCGCTGCCGCACGGTGACGATGCCGCAGCCGCGCGCGAGCCGCCCGTTGCGATAGTCGCGCAACTTCGACGCGGGCATTAACCGCTGTTCGAGCAACGCAGGGCGCAGCAACTCCAGCGGATGACGGCCGAGCGTCAGTCCCACCGAACGGTAATCGGCGACGATGTCCTGCGCCTCCGACGGCGCGCCGAGTTCGGGCGTATCGTCCTGAACGGCGGCAACCGACAGCATGTCCTTGTCGGGCACGGCGTCCACCGAGTGCCACAACGCTTCGCGCCGGTTCCCCGCCAGCGACGACAACGCATTCGCGTCGGCGAGCACGTGCAGATCGCGCCGGTTGAGTTGCGCCCGGCGCGCGAGATCGTGAACGCTTCCGAATGGCCGCACCGCGCGCCCGTTTTCGATACGCTCGGCTGCGCCGTCTTTCATGCCGCGCAGCAGCGACAGGCCGAGGCGAACGGCGGGACGCGCGTTACCTTCCACCGTCTCGAGCGATGAATCCCAGCCGCTGATCGTCACATCGACGGGCAACGCGATTACGCCGTGTCGTCGCGCGTCCTGCACGAGTTGCGATGGCGAATAGAAGCCCATCGGCTGGCTGTTGAGCATCGCGGCGAGAAATGCCTCGGGCTCGTGGCATTTCAGCCAGCTGCTCGCATAGACCAATAGCGCGAAACTCGCCGCGTGGCTCTCCGGAAAACCATATTCACCGAAGCCTTTGATCTGCTCGAAAATCGCCTCGGCAAAACTCTGCTCGTAGCCGCGCTCACGCATGCCGTTGACGATGCGATCGTAGTATTTTTCGAGCCCGCCCTTGCGCTTCCATGCTGCCATCGCGCGACGCAACTGATCCGCCTCGCCCGGCGTGAAACCCGCCGCGAGAATCGCGACCTGCATCACCTGCTCCTGGAAGATCGGCACACCGAGCGTGCGTTCGAGGGCGACTTTCAGTTGCTCGCTCGGATAGCTGACAGGTTCGAGCTTCTGCCGACGCCGCAAATACGGATGCACTGCGCCGCCTTGAATCGGCCCTGGTCGCACGATCGCGACTTCGATCACCAGGTCGTAGAAAGTCCGCGGACGCAGCCTCGGCAGCATGCTCATCTGCGCGCGCGACTCGATCTGGAACACGCCGACGGTATCGGCGTTCGAGATCATGTCGTAGGTCGCTTTGTCTTCGGGCGGAATGTGCTGCATCTCGAAGCGCTCGCCAATGCGATCCGACACGAGATCCAGCGTGCGCCGGATCGCCGACAGCATGCCGAGCGCGAGCACATCGACCTTCAGCAAGCCGAGCGATTCGAGATCGTCCTTGTCCCACTCGATCACCGAGCGATCGGCCATCGCCGCATTCTCGACAGGCACGAGCCGCGTGAGCTTGCCTCGGCTGATCACGAAGCCGCCCGAATGCTGCGAAAGATGACGCGGAAAATTGAGCAGTTGCGACGCGAGCCGCGCCCACGCCTGAATCAGCGGCTTTTCCGGATCGAGTCCCGACTCTTCGAAGCGCTTGAGCAGATCGTGACTCGTATCGAACCATTGATGTGACTTCGCGACGGTATCGACGATCTGCGGATCGATGCCGAGCGCCTTGCCCGTTTCGCGCAATGCGCCGCGCGGCCGGTACGTCGACACGGCCGCCGCGATCGCCGCTCGGTCGCGCCCGTACTTGCGATAGATGTACTGAATCACTTCTTCGCGCCGCTGATGCTCGAAATCGACGTCGATGTCGGGCGGCTCGCCGCGCTCCTTCGAGATGAAGCGCTCGAACAACATGTTGCCGCGCGCCGGATCGACCTCGGTGACGCCGAGGCAATAGCACACAGCCGAGTTGGCCGCCGACCCGCGCCCCTGACACAGAATGTGCTGGCTGCGCGCATAACGCACGATGTCGTAGACGGTCAGAAAGTACGGCTCATAGCCGAGGTCGGCGATCAGCGCGAGTTCGTGCTCGATCTGCTCCTGCACGTTGAACGGAATGCCCGAGGGGAAGCGGTACTGCGCGCCGATGTACGTTTCCTGGCGCAGATACGCAGTCGGCGTGTAGCCTTCCGGCACGAGTTCGTCGGGATATTCATAGCGAAGCTCGTCGAGCGAAAACGCGCAGCGCGACAGCACGCTGATGGTCTCGCGTATCGTATGTTCGGGATACAGATTCGCGATGCGCAAGCGCGAGCGCAGATGCTGTTCTGCGTTCGGCGCGAGTTCGTAGCCGCATTCATGCACCGGCCTGCCGACGCGAATCGCCGTCATCGTGTCCTGTAATGGCTTGCGCGAGCGCACATGCATCACGACGTGACCCAATGCGACGACGGGCACGTTCTGCTTCTCCGCGACATATTCGAGCGCGCCGCGATGAATATCGTCCATCGCGCGCTGATGCAGCACCAGCCCCACCCATGCACGGCCGGGAAACGTCTCGTCGAGCCATTCGATCTGCGCTTCGAGTATCTCTTCACTCGCCGGAAAATCGGGCACGATGATCGCGAGACAATCGGGCATGCCGCGCAGATGCGCGTGCTCGCGATCGGGCCGCGACAGATCGTGCGGCGTGAGGCGATATTCGCCCTTCGGCGCGCGCGTGCGCGCGAGCGTGATCAGCTCCGACAAGTTGCCGTAGCCTTCGCGATTCTGCGCGAGCAGGATCAGGCCGAACGCGGGCGTGCCATCGGCGTTGCGCAACTGGAAGTACGAGCCGATCACGAGCGGCAAGCCCACTTCCTTCGCCGCCACATGCGCGCGCACGACGCCCGCAAGCGAACATTCGTCGGTGACGGCGAGCCCTGAATAGCCGAGCTGAAACGCGCGCCCGGCGATTTCTTCCGCATGCGACGCGCCATGCAGGAACGTGAAGTTCGAAAAACAGAACAGCTCGGCGTAGGCCGGCAACACGTTGAAGGTTGTATCCATCGCGTGTCATCCGAACAGGCCGTGCAGGAACCAGCGTGGTTCCTCTTCGACATCGCGGCTGCTGACGCGCTCGTAATAAACCCAATAGCAGCTGCGGTCTTCACCTTGCATCACAAAATAGTCGCGCGTGACGAGCGCGCCATCGAACCAGCCCGCTTCGATCCGCTCACCCGGCGATACCATCTTCAACGGCGAGCCATAAAACGGCCGGTGCTGGCGCATGAGCAGACGCACGGGCGTCGCCAGCATCCATGTCGGACGCGGCAAGCCTTTGGGCAACTGCATTTTCTTTTCCACATGGTTGATCGACACCCAGCGGTTCGCGATTTCAGGCCGATAATCGGCCGTCGGCGCGGGACGCAGCACATTCTCTTCGCCATTACGCGCGATCAGCAGTTCGATCAGCCGCGCGTGATCCGCCGGTGAGCCGCCCGGCTGAGGGAAAAGTTGATCGGTGGCGGGCGCGGCAGCGTCGACCTTCGATGCATCAAGCCGCAAGGCAATGGCAGGCGCCTCCAGCGTGAGACGATGCAGCCGCTCCTTCACGAGACGCAGCAGATGATCTTCTCGCCACGCAGCCTCGCCTAAGGCGATATCGATCGACGTCGGCGCCATGGCTTCGCGGCCGCGCTCATGCTCGAACGACAGCGTGATCGCCGTCACGGCCAGTTGCTTCGCGCACAGCCAGCCGCACAGCTGCACGATCAGCCGATGCGCGGCAAACACTGCGCCGTCCGCATGCTCCAGACGATCGGGCAATTCGAGGCGCGCGCTAAACGTGGGCGGCAGCTCGAGCCAGTCGAACAGTTCTGGCGCGGTGCCGAACGCGCGGTCGAGCGAATCCAGCAGATGCTCACCACAGCGCCGCTGCAGGCCGGCGCGCGGCAGACGGCGCACATCGGCAATCGATTCGCAGCCAAGACCGCTGAACCAGTCGGCAAACGGACGGATTTCCGGCACGGCGAGCATCGGCAGCGGCTCAAGCACGCGTTCGAGCGATGCGAGTTGCAGCACGCGCCGGTTACCGTGTTTCGCCAGCAGCCATGCGCCCTGCCCGGTCGGCGCGGCGCTGATGCGCGCCGTCAGACCGAGCGCGCCGAGAATCGCCTTCGCCTGACGGCACAACGGCAACAGGCCACCGAAAAGCCGCAAACTCCCGCCGACTTCGACGAGCACCGTCGCTTCGTCAAGCAGCGCGACGTCGGGCGAAAATTTCATCAGCGCGATGCCCACTTCACGTTGCGTGGCGTTCTCGCGTGCGATGTCGCGCTCGTACAGCATCGTTTCCGGCGACAGCGTCAGCACGCCACCGCGCTTCATCCCGAGCCGCACGCCCGCTGCGCGGGCCGCGCCGTCTGCGATCGCGACCTTGTCTTTCTCCAGCACCACGCTGCCGTGCCCGGGCTCAGGCGACCACCTCGGTCGAAAGACTTCGAGCGGCAACTTCGGCAAGTGGACGGCGAGAAAGACGCGCATGACGGGAAAACAGAACGGGGGTGGGTTGAAGAGGAATCGACAGAGGTTCCGCGCGTGTTGGGCCTCGTCGTTTCACGATATCGACCATCAGACCGTCGGCCGAAGGCCGTAACGCCAGCCGCAATAAAGCCGGCGATGAGTCCTGAGCCGAGGCGAGCGGCCGGACCATGATGAAGAGCGTCTCCGAAGACTGTGCGGCCAGATGCAGACGACGCAGCGAGGACGCCTGCGCATGCTGCGCCCACAAGATGAGCGCGCCGCAGGTGCCGGCGCGCAGAATCTGCTCGGCGGACCAGAAGGCGTCGGAGCTTTTGGGTGCTTTGACCTGCAGCAGCTTGTCGAGAGAGAGCCCGATGTAATCGAGGCCCAGGCCGTCTGGAATATGCGGCGGCTGTACCAGCGCGATGGGACGATCGCCCAGCGAACTCAATGCAGGCCGCAGCAGGCGCATCTCACCGACACCCGGCACCTGAACCAGCAAGTCGACCAGCGCACCGATGGGCCAGCCACCACCGGGTAACTCTGTAGATAGCGCGGGATAGCCGGTGTCAAGCGTGCGCCGCCCGCCGCGTGCGAGCTGCGAGGCTCGCCATAGCGATGGGTGAATCTCTTCGGCACGCGTGACTGCGGATGACATCGGCGTAGGAAAATACCTGTATATATGTACAGTATCCTACACGGAAATTGGCAAGGAAATGGCGCCCTTTTTGGGAAGGGCTGGGGGTTTCTTAGGACTTCAGAGGCTGGTTTGGGGTAGTTAAAACGTTTCGTCAGATGTTTTGTCGGTTTGGCTTTAACGCAGATTGACAGAACGACGATTGCTGACCGCGCTGCTGGTCAAGATGTGCAAAGGACAAAAATGTAGGGGATTGATGTGCTGGGCGTAGACCGTCAGTCGAGCGTCGATGCGGTCAGGTGGGCATTGGGTGCGAATCTACACGAATGGCGCCTCGCGTCAGCGCACGCTTGACAAAAGGGAACTGAGGCATGTCGCGACGTCGGCCATTGCGGCCCGGCCACGCCGTCGTGGCGCGACGTTAAACCGCGCGCCCCACAAACGACAAGACCCCGCTTTTGAGGGCGGGGTCTTGGTTTGAATAAGGAGCCTGACGATTACCTACTTTCACACGGGCAATCCGCACTATCATCGGCGTGGAGTCGTTTCACGGTCCTGTTCGGGATGGGAAGGGGTGGTACCGACTCGCTATGGTCATCAGGCATGACGGGTTGCTGCGTCGCATTTGGGGTGCGCCACAGCCAATCTGGAAGAAGCGTAAAGAGGGTATGGGTTGTGTTGTTTCTGGCACAACACTGATCTCTCAACCGTGTGCGTGTCGTACTCCCTTCGGGAGTGGGATGCCCGTAAGTGCTGAAGCACTAACGATCATCGACACGAGACACACCTGTTATAGGATCAAGCCTTACGGGCAATTAGTATCAGTTAGCTTAACGCATTACTGCGCTTCCACACCTGACCTATCAACGTCCTGGTCTTGAACGACCCTTCAAGGGGCTCGAAGCCCCGGGGATATCTCATCTCAAGGCGAGTTTCCCGCTTAGATGCTTTCAGCGGTTATCTCTTCCGAACATAGCTACCCGGCGATGCCACTGGCGTGACAACC
>NZ_FNDI01000082.1:0-1247 GCF_900100565.1 Paraburkholderia steynii
TGAAGTGGTCAAGTAATCCTGGACACTTTTTCTGCTTTCCCTCTTTTCTTGCTGGTTACTTCATATTCGGCGGGCGGCATGTTGCCGGCCGCCGAATGTAGCCGCTCGTGGTTGTAGAACGTCACGATGTAATCGGTGACATCGGACTTTGCAGTGAGATAGTCAGGGTATGGACGTAGTCTCACGCGCTCCGTCTTCAGGCTTCGAAAGAAGCGTTCTACCACTGCGTTGTCCCAGCAGTTGCCCTTGCGGCTCATGCTCTGTGTGATGCGGTTCTTGCCGAGGAAGGCCCGGAAAGCGTTGCTGGTGTACTGGCATCCCTGATCCGAATGGAACATCACTCCGGGCGCGGGGCGACGCATATCCAGCGCCAGCTGCAACGCCCGTATCACGAGGTTGGTGTCAGGCGAGGCCGAGCAGGCCCATCCGACCACACGCCGCGAGAACAGGTCTATCACAACGGCGAGGTACAGCCAGCCCTCCTGGGTCCAGACGTAGGTCACATCCCCCGCCCAGACCCGGTTGGGCATCGCGACATCAAATGCGCGCCTGAGGCGGTTGGGGGCGCACGTCGCGGCGTCGCCGCCCTTTGGATACTGATGCGTGCGCACCACGCGCGCCTGCACGCCGGCTTCGCGCATCAGGCTGCGGGCGCGGTGGCGTCCCGCGTTGTGACCGCGCCGGCGCAACTCCTGCGACATGCGCCGGCTGCCACACGTCTGGTCATACTGGGCATGAATCGCACACACCTCACGCAACGCCGTTTGCCGCTGCGACTGCGCGCGGGCACGCCCCGCTTGCCACGCGTAGTAACTGCTGCGCGCCACGCCCAGGCTCCGACAGACAGCCGCTACCGGAAAAGCCTTCCCCGCCTGCTGGATCACTTCGTATTGCGTTCCAGTTCCTTGACAAAGAAGGCCGTGGACTTTTTTAAAATGTCGCGCTCCCGCTCCAGTTCGGCTACCCGCCTTTCCAGCTCCTGAATGCGGGTCTGGGCAGGCGTCGCGCCTGCCTTTGGCGGTTCGGTCACCGCACCCTGCGGCTGGCGATCACCAAGCCAGCGACGCAGCGCCGTCTCGCCAATACCCAGCCCTCGTGCTGCCTTGGTGACCGTATAACCTTGTTGCAGTACCAGATTAACTGCATCTTCCTTGAACTGCGGCGAGAATTCCCTTCGTCCCATCGAACACCTCTCTGTTGGCTAGAAGTCTACCTTTTGAGGTGTCCAGGATCATTGGACCACTACA
>NZ_FNDI01000067.1:0-15368 GCF_900100565.1 Paraburkholderia steynii
CATCGAACGCGACATCCGCCCATTCTGTACAGGCAGGGCTTCGTGGCTGTTCAGTGACACGGTTGCCGGTGCGAAGGCGAGCGCCATGATCTACAGCCTTATGCTGACCTGCAGGGCCTGCAACGTCGAACCCTACGCCTATCTCGTGCACGTACTGACCGAATTACCGAAGCGTGCATCGGACGCCGAAGTGACAGATCTCTTGCCGTTCAACTTCGCAAGGCTCACCGTCGCTCCTCGAGCTTGACCTGCCCGACACATCTACCTTCGCGCACGTTTCCAACCTCGGTGTGCTAAATCGCGCGCTTACATTGTTATGGTCAGGCGCATTCTGTCTCCAAAGTTTAGACTGGTGAGCGACCAGACTAAATCAGCCATGGTTTCCGGGCAACCTATCGAAAGTAGGAAAAAACCCGCGATTTGATGATTTTGAAGAGGATGCGGGATTGACTGCCTGGAGACCTACGATGCCACGACCTCCGGCAACGTGGAATTTGCGAGCGGTCAATTTGTCAGTAGACAATCGCGCCTCCGGCGTGCCCTTCGTTGCCCGGAACAGCGACGCGACCGGATGCATCGCAGTGGACTCAGCGATTTACCGCGGAGACCCTCGACGGTGCTTCTGCGGACGATTTTGTCATGCGCGGCCGGCGTCGAGCACGGACCATGACAACCGAGGCGGTGACCAGTGCAACTCCCAGCCATAAGGTAGTCGGCAACGGATGCGCAGAATGCAGCGCAAGGAAAATGGTTGAAAGCACGGGCGTGGCGTAGCTCAACGCTGCCGTTAGGCCTGTATTGCCCTTTTTCATCGCGAAATCCCACAAATAGAACGCTGTACCCATAGGGCCGAGGCCCATGTAGACCAGAACGAGCCAGTCTTGCGCAGGCAACTGTGGCCAGTCGCTGGTGTAGAAGTACATGGCGAGGCACGCCAGTCCTGCAGGAAGTGAAAAAGCGCCGACCGACAGGCTTGAAAGCGAGTTGAATCGTTTTCCAAGTACCGAGTATGCTGCCCACGCAAATGCTGACAACAGCGCGAGCAGATAAGCGACAACTTCCCTTATCACGTGTGAACTCATCGATGCTGGGCCGTCGTGCGACAGGAGAGGTTCTTGGACCGACCAGCAGGCGGCGGCCGCTCCGCCGAAGCCAAGAAGGGCGCTCGCGAGTAGGAAGCGGGGTTTCTGCTCCGTGGGCGCCATTCGGGCGGTTAAGCACACGATGATGATTGGCCACAGATAATGTACAAGGCTCACACCGATGGGGTCACCAAGCTGCAGCGCATAGAAATAGATGACGTGATAAGCGAACATCAGACCGCTGCCGGCGAGAAGGAGCGCCAGCGGCATTTTCCAATGGTGAACCCATGGTAGACCGATGATGCCGCCGATTGTCAGTGCGACGCCGTTGACGAACAAAGTGGGCGCGCCATGCAAGAGCCCGACGCTGGTTGCAAGCGTGCTCCACATCAAGACGGTTACGACCACGCCGATAGCGGTCATCTTGGTTCCTCCAAAATGACCGAATCTGCGATGTTTGGCGACGGCTGTCTTCCCCTTGAACGTAGTAAAAGCTCGTTCGCGTTTCGTACTTGTAGAGCAGGAGGCGTGAAGGCACAGGGGTTGGGAGTGAGACAGAAAAATAAGGCAGCGTTCGCGCGCTGAGCCGTCCCAATGGTTTCTTGTGACCTCTGCGTAGGGGGAAACACTTACGGTTCGGAGCGGACAGGAAAAGGCAGCAGAAGCTGCTGCCGCCAGGACTCGGAACAGTGAAAGCTGCTTTTAAGTCCCTCGATTAAAGTTCTGCTTGCTGTTGGTGCTGAATAAACTGAACTCTCCATCTGGACACACGAGAGGAGTACCCGTGAAACTGACCGACTTCAACACCCTTACGTTTGACTGCTACGGCACCTTGATTGACTGGGAGACCGGCATCTTCCAAGGGCTCAAACCTTTGCTCGAGCGCGCGAAGACGCCGCTCACGCGCGACCGGGTCCTGGAGGCGCACGCACGTCATGAGTCGTCGCAACAGAAATACACACCCGCGAAGCGTTATCAGGAACTGCTGCCCATCGTCTACAAGCGTCTGGCGGAAGAATGGGGTTTGTCGTTCACCCACGAAGAGTGCGTGGCATACGGCCGTTCGGTACAGAATTGGCCGACGTTTGAAGACAGCGCAGAAGCACTGCAATACCTGAAGAAGCACTTCAAGCTTGTCATTCTGTCGAACATTGACAACGAAAGCTTTACCCACAGCAATGCGAAACTGAAGGTTGAGTTCGACGCCATCATCACCGCGGAAGATGTGGGCTCGTACAAGCCTTCGCCGCGCAACTTCGAATACATGCTGGAAAAGCTTGGCGACCGCGGCATCAAGAAGGAAAACATCCTTCATACCGCCGAGAGCCTTTTCCATGACCACAAGCCTGCGAACGAATTCGGTCTGGCTTCGTGCTGGATTTACCGTCGTCACCCGCAACCGGGCTTCGGCGCAACGATGAACCCCGGCATGCAACCGAACATCGACTTCCGCTTCAACAGCATGATGGACCTCGTCAAGGCGCATCAGGAAGCGCTGGCGAAAAAGTAAGACAATGTTGTCTTGTCGGCAGCGGTGACGCTGTCACTGGCTTGGTGCCGTTGCGGACGAGACCGTTGCTCTGCGATGAATTTAGTATCAAGTGACTGAAACATAGGGGGCGTTGTGGCTTTGACGGATTTCAAGGCACTCACATTCGATTGCTATGGTACTCTCATTGACTGGGAGTCCGGCATCGCATCGGGTTTGTCGGAGCTGGCTTCTCGAGCGACTGTACTCCTCGCACGGGACGAAATCCTTGAGGCCCACGCTCGCCACGAAGCGCATCAGCAGAAGATTACGCCGGCCATGCCTTACGACCGGCTGCTTCAAGTCGTCTTCAAACGACTGGCTGAAGAGTGGAACGTATCGTACAAGTGGGACGAGGCCGTAGCGTACGGCGCGTCAATCGGCGATTGGCCCGCTTTCCCCGACTCGGCCAGTACGCTGCAATACCTTAAGAAATATTTCAAGCTGATTGTCGTATCTAATGTGGACAACCGCAGCTTCCGGGCGACCAACGAGAAACTCGCTGTGGAGTTCGACGCAATCGTGACGGCGGAGGATGTCGGCTCGTACAAGCCCTCGCGGAACAACTTCGAGTATCTGTTTTCGACGCTCTCGGCGATGGGCATCACGAAGGGCGATACACTGCATGTTGCCGACAGTGTCTATCACGACCACGAGCCAGCGAGTGAAATGAACCTTCGCTCATGCTGGATTCAACGACGCTACGAGCAACGTGGGTCCGGCGCGAATCTGAAGTATTCCGTCGAGCCTCCGGTTGACTACAAGTTCACGAGCATGGCGCAGCTGGTGAAGGCGCACCACGAAGACCTGGCTCGCGGCTAGTACAGCCGCTTTCGATTGACACTCCAGCCAATTCGAATACGCACGATATGCGACAAAAGCTTGACCGGACCGACATCAAAATCCTTGCCGAACTGCAGAAGAACGGCAACATGACGAACGCGAATCTCGCCAGTACCGTTGGTTTGTCCGCAAGTCCATGTCTGCAACGTGTCAAGCGGCTCGAAGCAGCCGGCATCATCTCGGGCTATGGAGCACATCTGAATCTGACAAAGCTGACCAGCACGGTAACGGTGTTCACCGAAATCATGCTCCATGACCATCGTCGCGAAGATTTCACGCGCTTCGAGGCAAACTTGCGTGATTTTGATGAAATTACGGAGTGTCATCTGGTCAGCGGTGGCTACGACTATCTACTGAAGTCGATTGTCAAGAACATCGGGCACTACCAGGAGGTCATAGAGAAGCTGGTTGACCGCAACATCGGAATCGAAAAGTATTTCAGCTACATCGTCATCCGTTCGCCCTTCGTCAAGCAATCTGTGCCGCTCGACAAGCTGCTTTCCGAAGACGACTAATGGGGCATGTAAGCAATGAAAACTGTGGAGTATGTGTGTACGACGACCAGCCGTACGCTTGTTGGCAAGCTCGACCAGGACGCGGCCTGGTTCAACATGACTCAGGTCGCTCATCTATTTGGCATCAGGCCCGATAGAGCAGCGAAGCTCCTTTGGCAAGTCGGCGCCACCGGCGACATTGACGCCGAACGAGATGTGCGATGGCTCGACCACGAACCGTGCTTGCTCAGCCACAGGGCTGTAGTGTCCGTCGGGTATCACGTGAACTTTGGTCGCACCACTGCTTTCAGGAATTGGTGTGCCTCGTCTCTGGGTACCTTGTGTCACTGAACCAACTTTCATGGCACGTCCGCTTTTTAAGCAGCAAAGAAAAAGGCCATCGTCCTTTTGAGGCGATGGCCAATCGCTTATGAAGCTCTGATTTAGTCGAGACCGCCCTGGCAGATGTACTTGATGGACAGATAGTCCTCGAGACCATACTTCGAACCTTCGCGACCGTACCCGGACTCCTTAACACCGCCGAACGGTGCAGCTTCGCTCGCCACCGCTCCTTCGTTCAGGCCGACTGTTGATGTCCACGGAGAATTGACCCGATGGGGATGCGGCTATTTTCTTGGACTGGTTTACGTCGTTAGCCCCAGGCTTTCACGGTACTCGATGGGGCTGAGATAGCCAAGGGAGCCCTTGATCCGTTTCTCGTTGTACCAGCAGACGTAGGCGTTCAGTACCTCAACGAACTCCGCGATGGTCGTCGAACGCCAGTCTCCTGGATAGAACATCTCGGTTTTCAGCCTGCCGAAGAATCCCTCACAGGCCGCATTGTCTGGGGAACAGGCTTTCCGCGACATGGATCGAATCAGATTAGCCTTTGCAACCCGCGATAGCCAGCCAGGCCAACGGTAGTGGCCACCCCGATCGGAATGCACGATCGGCGTTTTATCTTCTTCAGTCACGGTCTCGATAGCCGCATCTAACATGGTATTCACGAGCTCTGCGTCAGGGCTTGTGCCAATCGACCAGCTGAC
This sequence comes from Paraburkholderia steynii, assembly GCF_900100565.1. Lineage (NCBI taxonomy): Bacteria > Pseudomonadati > Pseudomonadota > Betaproteobacteria > Burkholderiales > Burkholderiaceae > Paraburkholderia > Paraburkholderia steynii. The sequence goes on from NZ_FNDI01000067.1 coordinate 4,994, forward strand.
GACCATGCCATCGAAGCAGTCGATCATGGGCGACAGATATACCTTCCCCGCAGGAATCTGGAACTCGGAGATATCGGTCACCCACTTTTCGTTGGGTGCGTCAGCACGGAAATCGCGATTGATGATGTTATCTGGGGCAGGGCTGATTTCCCCGATATAAGAACGGTATCGGCGCCGCCTGGGCCTGGCTGCATGGAGGCCGCCTTGTTTCATGAGGCGACGCACGACTTTCTCCGATATAAACACACGTTGTCGGCCGAGCGCTGCCTGCACCCGACGATAGCCGTAGGATCGGTGATTGTCCTCGAAGATCTCCGCAACGGTACGACGAACTTCTGCATATTTGTCGGCAACCCGTATGGGCGACCGATGGTAGAAATAGGAGCTGCGCGCCAGGTCCAACCGCGCAAGCAGCTCAGCCAAACTGTATTCTTCTCTCAGGGCGTCAACCAGCGTCGTCTTCTCCCGGTTGCTCAAGAGTGGCAGGTCGACGCCCAGGTCTTTTTTTAGGAGTTCATTCGCCTTCTTCAACAGGTCGTGTTCAAGCTGCAGATTGCGAATGTCGCGCCGGAGCCCTTCGACTTGCCGCTCCACTTCGTCCCGATCCGTTTCTGCAGGTGATCGCTTGTCGCGTTTCATGGATGCAGGAGCCTCTCGGCCGAGTAACTGGTTCTTCCAGTTGTACAGCGTCACCCTGTCGACGTCCAGCTTTTGCGCCAACGCCTGCGCACTTCCTTCACGTGTGCAGAGTTCGTACACCGCGGCCTGTCTGGACGCCAATGACGCGGCCGGTCGACCTGCCTTGCCAACCACGCATCTCCTGGTTTCCGGATAGCGCTCGCGAACCCACGCCGTCAGTATCTGGCGACAGGGATAGCCTAATGCCCTAAGGGTGAAGGCGAAGCAGCGCCCGTGGTTGACGTAGTGCTCGAGTGCTACGTTCTTCTGTTTTTCTGAATACTTCGGCTTTCCGCGAACATATTCCTTCTGCAAATCGCCACTCTTCTCGAATTCTTCGCACCACGCCTTGAGAGAATTCTTCGTCGGGTAACCCAACTGGCGGATGGTCGCCTTGATGCGCTTCCCGAGTTTCAGGTACAGCTCGACCGCCCGAACGCGGTCTTCGTATGAATACATGGACTACCTCCAGGTAGTCCAAGATTTTGTCCGCATCCCCGATGGGTCAGAATTCGGTGGAAATCAACAACGGTGACCGTCGGAAGCCTTGCAGAGGTCGTGGCCCAATACAGACGAAGGCAAACTCGCGGAGAAACCATGATTTCCAATGAATGTAGGGCGATGTTTATTGTGGAGGGACGGGCAGTCCGCCTCAGCTTTAGGCCGGACGACGGGACGCTGCGGTTCTTAGATGCTTCTGGCGACTGCCTGCGAGAAGGGCACTGCAATTTATCGTGGACAGACCTGCTGTCGAACATTCGCCAATTCAACCCGCAGCAAAAAGGAAATAAGAAACATCTGGTCGACCTTCTCATGCTCGCAAACCGCGAAACGTAGCGGCGTCTTGCCGCATACCGTTATGACCTTGTGATGTGCCTCGGAGAGGCAGCGGTAAACTCAGAAGGAACAGCCCCGAACCGGGCGCAGAAGCCAGGAAAGAATGGATTGTACCGATGCACACAAGAGTCTGGCCCGGCGTTGCTCGCGTGTCGTTTGGCATAATCGAGAACCAGCGCGCTTTTCGCAACGGAACATGCTGAGATAACCGCACCGGACGTCTGCGTTGAAGCGGCGCTGAGACGGTCACCCGAAACACTTTCGTCATGGTGCGTCCGCTTCCGCGCGACAAGTTATGTGGCTTAAGCTTTTCTTAAGTAACGACAATGCCGCTCGCGAACGACGTCAACGCGCTCGCTGGCTCAGGTCGACGGGGCCACGAAAGAGCGGGCCGGCAGCATGTCGACGAGATTTTCGGTGCTTACCTGCATGTTGGCTCCATTTGTGAGATTCAACCAGCGTAGGTATCGCGGAAGCCGCGTTCGACCCCGTACAGTCAGTCTACCCTCAGAGCAACGCCCGCCCGTAGGCGTGCTTTCGTGCGTGGCATCGCCGTGTATTATGGTCCACATAGCCCCTGACCTGACGGAGAGACGCCTATGGATGTATCGTTCCTCGTCGACCCGATTCACAAAACCGTCACAAGCGTGCAGGACGGTTATGCCCGTGCAGGTGAACTTATCGGAACGGATTTGACCGATACCGCGACCCTGTGGGGTGATGCTGCCGACTCGGATACCTCGGTCCAGGTCATCGTCGCGGACGACACTCTCACAAGCAACACTATCTCGCGCGGCTTTTTCAAGGTCACGCTTGAGGTGGAGAGCGTAAGACTGGAACGGGTACTAGCGGGCAAAGCGGTACTCAATGCATATGGCACCCTACCTCCCGACGTCAAGGAGCAGGTCAAAACGCTGAAGGCCGTGCGGGAGCGCGTCACGTTTATCAGCGCTGAGGATGCGTTTCAATGGTTCGAGGAAAACATTGGCGGCTCGCCGTTTTCGCTGGAGGGCTGAAGCGGGCTGGCGCTCAGCGCGAGATGCCGAATCGCCCATAGAGCCGTCCGTGAGCCTTGACGTGGGCTATTCAGCCGGTAGACATCGAGGCAGGGCAGCCTTTTACGTCCTCAGAAGGAAGGGGGCAAATTTCGCTACGTGACGCTTTTCGACTTGCCACCGGGGGGCGGATAAACGTACCAATTCCAGTAGGAATGCAGAAAGAGGTGTATTGAACGAAAGCCCGTCGTCGACTGGACTCCGACGAGTACACAGCGCGTTCCTGCAGGGCACGGTCGAACATGTTCGGCTATACGGACTGGGACTGCTACGTCCGGAGCGAACATTATGCGGAAAATGTCCGACGCGACGTAGAAGAATGTGCATACGAAGTAGAAGAGAAGGGCGATGGATTCACGGGCAGCGGGATGAAGAACGCGTACTGATAGCGGTCTCTTGCAAACGCGTACGGGTCAGACGCAGGCTGGCATGGCTAGACGATTTTCTGGGCGATGGTGAGCTCGCAGTTGGACCTAGGCTCACCCGTTAGAAAAATCAGGCTGGCGGCTAGGCAGGCAAGGTGTCCTCCGGCGAGGCACACTTGCGCCGCGCACTTTCGGACTGGAATGAAAGCAGCGCCGGGACGTTCACGTCCTCATCGATTTCCGGCCAGAACAATTGCTGATGGTCCATCGAGATGGCGAAGTGTTCGCGTTCCGCTGCCGTCGCCGCCTGGAGAACAGGAAACCAGTCCAGTGGAAATGAAACGGCCCCGCCGTCGGACATGTCGAGAAACAGATGTGTGCTGTCGAAGCGTACGCCCACCGCAGCGCCTTCCATGGCCGCCTCCTGAACCGGATGCATCTTGCGCAGGCCGCGGCGACCTCGCATTCAAGCACCGAAAAGACTACGTATCTGGGGAAGCGACCGTTGCCGTGCGCGCGGATGGAGGCTATCCATGGCGCGTGTAGCCCGGGCCATCGTTGTTATAAATGCGACGGCCCTCGTCGGATTCCCGCCGGAACGATAACTGATAGTGCTTCGGCATCCAGCGGCCGGGAGCACCTACAGGTCTACGCTCAGCTACCGCCGAAAAAGATATTGCATTGCGGGTCCGTCCTGCACTTCTCCGCGGTGCGCCTGCCGGCTTGCGTGTTTGTGGAGGGCATGCCGCCATATGACTGATACGACATATCAGTGGACGCTGCCGGAGTAGCGAGGTTCTGCTGCTGTTGCTGCGCCTGCGGCGCCTGCATCGTGTCCTGGGCGCTTGCGAGCCCCGGCAAGACCAGCAATCCGCCAGCAGCAAGCACGGCCATCAACTGTGATTTCATGATTCACTCCTTGACCACCTTCATGGCTTCCCCGGGGGTTTGCGTTATTCGCACACCTCAATCGCACTCGCGCCTTGGCAGGCAGCGGATGCGGTTGGTGCTGACGCTATCTGGAAGAGACGCGCAATGCGCTGAGCCGAGGTACGGAGCGCAGCTCATCGGGCGCGAAATCGCGATATCGGCGGGGCTTGTGAACCCGCTGATGCATCTCGCACCTGTGGGCTCTGTTATAGGGCGCGCGGCGGATAAACAAAGGTGCAATGCGAAAATACCCTGCGCTGCACCGGCACGCATGACGGAGGGATACCCGCCCGGGAACCGGTATGTAACTGGCTACCGGCTACCTACTACCTGCGGCTGAAAGGTGTCGTGCTGGCCGCCAACCCTCCAGCGCCTGGTTTAGCTCGTCGCGAGACCGCATGTCGCGCCTTCTTGACATCGGGAACGTGTGCGCGTCGCGGGCCGGCGCAAGTCTGAATCACTCACTGCGGATTGCTCGAATCCAGAAGTTCGCGGGGTAGGAGCCGCTATCCTTTAAAAGGGTTTAATGCATCACTCTCTTTCCGCCGTTGGGCACACGGCTTGCGCGACTCAGTGTTTCCAATATCGGGAGCAACATGATGACTACGCCCAACCTGCATCCGTCCGGTACCGGGGCGAAATCGTCGGTAGCACCAGCGGCGCGGGGCCCGGACCAGAGGTGATGGCAGCGACCACGCTCAATGGCGACACGGCCATGTCATCCGACGGCGAACACGCGGGCAAGATAGCCGACCTCATGCTGGACGTGCGAAGCGGACGGATTGCCTATGCAGTCCTCTCGACAGGGGGATTCCTCGGCCTCGGAAATACGCTGCACGCCATCCCGTGGAGCGCACTGACACTGGATGCAATCGACCGGTGTTTCGTCGTGGACATCCCGGCCCAGCGACTAAAGGATGAGCCCGGGTTTGATAAGGACCACTGGCCTTCGATGGCGGACGAAAAGTGGGGCACCACGGTTCATCACTACTACAAACGCGAACCCTACTGGACCGCTACCCGTTGACATCAGCGAAGGACGCGAGACCGACATCTAGAAATCGGCTTCCCTGGGCTCATCACACCCCGCTCACGGCACCTTGGCGTCGAGTTCCGGACACATGACCACGCATTCCCGCGCCGTCGGCCCATTGCGGGCGACGACGAAGACGGCCGGGGTCGGGCTGCGGTTGACGGCGACGTGGACCACGCCCGCCGGGGTGAAGATGTAATCACCGGGGCGCACCACCTGCCGGTCTTCCAGTTCGTCGCCCGTATAGAACTCGATTTCGTCGCCGCTTAGCATGTAGTGCGCGGTGTCATGGTGTTCGTGAACGTGAGCGCTGGTTCTGCCACCGGGCGGCACGGACACCACGCCCAGGTAAAGAACCTCGGACCCCACCGTTTCCTTGCTGACCGGGAGCATGCACGGAGCCTTGCTGGGACATGTAGCTGGCCCCACCATGAACAACACGACCCACTTTCGCCCTCGGTGAGGTTGTTTCCATTGCACACCTCCGGTCATCAACTCGCGTATCGGTCCCGCCCATGGCAATCACTATAGGCGACGGAAGAAAGGGTAAGGCTGGGATTTCGGCTCTCAGCTTCCTGGACGCTTCAGTCGCTGCGCGGCGTCCGGCGGCGGCGAATCGTACGGGAAACTGTGGGCGGTGAGCAACGCGGATGGTTCGGCAGGGTTGACCGGTCGCCGCGGCGATAGAGACACGGTGGCGAGTAGCTGAAATCGAGGACCGCCACGGCCCGTGTTGTTATTTGGCGAGCTGACAGGTCTTGGAACCAAAGCCAAGCGTCACGCTCTTTTTCACCTTGGGTGTGGCAGCCATGGGTTCGTCCGGTTTTCGGTCCAGATAGGTGACGACGATAGAGCGGCCATGAAACACAATCGACCGCGGCATGATGCGGTCGCCGAGGAGGACAGCGTTGGTCTTACTGCAGTCACTGAGTGCCAGCGCTACGTAACTGAAAATACCGCTACCGCCTGGTTCGTCCGCCAGGAATATCGCGGCAGCAGGCTTCGAGTCAAGTCGGCCATCGACGGGCTTGCCGAACACACGCGTCACGTGCTGCGTCGCCGAGCCAGGCGCGGCATGTACCGCTCGCTCGACGTTCGACAACTTCACGTCTTCGTTGTCGATGCGGAAGGTCGCATTCCTGTAGTCTACATCGACAGTTCCAGCCAGAGCCCCGACGGCTACCAACGCGAGGCAGGTCGCGATTGCGGCGGCGGTCAACTGCTTCCTCATGGTTCATATGCTCTTCGTTGGAAAACGTCTGCCGCGTTATCTCGAAGTGACCGTTCTGAAGTTGTTGTTCTTCGGGCTGCACTGTGGTCAGACACCAGCATCCAGCACGCGGCCTCCTCGAGGTCGGCCTCGAAGTCCGGCACGTCAGCCTTGTCAAAGTGCCGTAGTGCGTTGGCTACACTGTTATCCGCGTCATTGAAGGTCTTGCGGTCCAGCGGCCGGCCGTGCAGCTTCGTGTGCGCCAGGTCGGCCGCATCGAACTTCCAGTCGACGCCGGACTGCTGCCCCTTGTTCAGGAGCGCCTGTGCCAGCACACGTTCGGCCGCGCTGGCCAGGGTGATGGCAGAGGCGAAGCGATGGCGCACCAGGAACGCGTCGAGCGCCATCTCCAGCTGCTCGCGCGCGAGGTCGATGCGGTGGCAGGTTTGCGTAGTCATGCCTGGCTCCGGGGGGGCGGATGGGGAGGTTCCAGTCTATCGCCGCCTCGGCACGAGAGAAATACATCCGCGTTCGCTGTCGCGCCGTAAAGTTTCCGCGCCCGAAGCCGATAAACAAGCCTCGTAGGGCAGCAAGGTGCCTTGTTCGACGCGTTCGAGGTGCCCGCTGCGCGAGACTCTTCCGGACCGGGAAGAAGCCACCAACAAATAGCTGAGAGAAAAGATGGACAATCCGGCTGCTCACCGCTCGCCCAGTTTGCAAGCAGCCTCACTGTCACCGAGCGTTACCGCAAAGCTCGCTGATGTGTGGCACCTGTTGCTTGCACTCATGGTCACCACGCTGACCTGCCTCGCCAGCGGAGCGCTGAAAACGATGGCGGGCGAAATCGCGCCGATATGGCTGACCAATGCGGTCCTGCTGTCACAGCTGATGGCCGCACCGCGCCGGCAACGATACTGGGTCTTCGTTGGCGGGGTCCTCGGGAATCTGGCTGCCAATCTCTATGTAGGCGAAAGCCTCGCGGTATCCGCATCGTACTCGTCGGCCGACATCGTTGAAGTCCTGATTGCGTTCGCCTTTGCACCGAGCGTCTCAAGCGTTGCCGAGCTGGTCCGACTGAAACCATTGGTGAGATTCGTGACGGGCGGCGTACTGCTTGCGCCCGCCGTATGTGGCGTCCTGGCAACGACGCTGCTGCGCGGGGAGCTGACTGGCCAGGCGCTACTCAACCTGGCCAACTGGTATGTCTCGGATGCGCTGAGCCTCGCCATCTTCACACCCGCCACCCTGGTCTTCTGGACCGGCGAGGTCGCGCATCTCCTGCGTGCTGACCAGTTGCGAAAGACTGCCTTCCTGTTGCTGCTGGTTTGCATTGTCACGACAGGCGTATTTGGTCAAAGCCGGTTTCCGCTCCTGTACTGGGCGCTGCCACCCATCGTGCTGCTGGCGTTTCAGGCGGACCTCGCAGGCGTCCTGGTGGGGCTGCTGCTGTGTCTCGCCATCGCCGTGTCGTTCACGATGCGCGGGTCCGGGCCGCTCTGGGTCTTTCCCTACGAAACCATGCAGGGCCGCATCTTCGGCCTGCAGCTCTTTCTCGTTGCCGCACTCGGCATCGCCCTGCCCATCAGCGCCACGCAGGCGCAGCGAAGCCGGCTCTTCACGATGCTGCGCGATGGCGAACGCCGCTATCGTCTTCTCGCGGAAAACGCGACCGATGTCGTCATGAGCCTTGGGCGCGACGGCCGGCTCACCTACGTGTCACCGCGGATTACCGCATTGCTGGGCCACCCGCCTGACCAGCTCATTGGAACATCACTGTCCGACCTGGCTTTGTCCGGGGACCGGAGTGCGCTGGCAGCAGTCCTCGAAAAGGTGGCGTCGGGCGAATCCGAAGCTTCCCAGGCCAGCCGCTTCCTGCACAGGAACGGCGGTGCCATCTGGATGGAGACGCATCTGCGTTGTGTCATCGACCCGTTCTCGGGCAAACCAGATTCTCTCACTGCCACCGTTCGCAACATTTCTGAGCAAAAGCTGGCGGAGCAGCGGGCCGCCGACGAGCGTGCGGAGTTGCAGGGGCTCGTCTTCCGCGACGGGCTGACGGGGCTCTTCAACCGGCGTCATTTTGACCGCGAGCTGGGACGTCACTGGCAACAGCAGTCGCGGGCCGACAAGCGGGGGAATCTGGCGGTCATCATGGCCGACGTGGACGCCTACAAGAGCTTTAACGACTGCTATGGCCACCAGCGTGGTGATGAGTGCCTGCGCACGGTTGCGGCGGCAATCTCGTCTACCGCCTCGCGTGCGACGGATACGGTAGCCCGGTATGGCGGCGAAGAATTCGCCCTCATCCTGCCGGATACCGACGGCGAGGGTGCGCTGATTGTGGCCGAACGAATCCGGCGGGCTGTCGAGTGCCTTGGCATTTCACACGAGGCGAGCAGTCCGGGCATCGTCACGATTAGCGTCGGTGTCGCAGCAACGCAGGCCGGGCAGGACAGCGACCCTGCAATGCTCGTCGGAGCCGCCGACCGGGCACTGTATGCTGCCAAACGGCAAGGCAGGAATTGCATATGCGTTGCAGACGTCGATGAGCAGGAGCCAACAGGGTCTGAAATACGCGTCAAACGAGGCTAATCGCCGTCGACCGCAAACGGCACAGCGGTCAACATCTCCGCTATCGCAGGCGCATGCAACCGGCAGCGGCTTCTTTGCAGCGCGCTAACGCACGTGAGGCTCACGCCCCGAAGCCGCATGACATCGCGCAGACAACGTTGTCTATCCTTGTCGCGCTGCCGTTCAGAACGGCAACAGCCTGGCGGGGTCTTCGCGAATGAGTCGGCCCAGTCCGCGAAACCCCGCTATCTACCTGTGCTCTAGTGACCACTGTCGGCACGGCATTGCGGCAGATGACCACACGGAGCCCATCTCGAGCGGGCTAACTGCCACGTGCAGCGGTGATTTCGGATACCCCGCCATATCCGGATGTACCGTTTTCCATTTTGCCGGGCATCGCAACCCAGCTCGAGACAAGGTCTCCGTGGTAGGTCATGCCGGCAGTTATCGCGCCATGCGCGTTGCCTCCAGCACGCCCACTATTGCCATTCGCACCAGCCTCGCCACGTTGCTTTCGACTCTTGATTCTCGCGAATACGCCACCTATTGTGGAAAGTGCCATAACGGCACGAGACATAAGGAGTACATCATGCCATCGCCAAGAAAGGCCTCGCCTGCTCACGGGGCTGAAGCTGAGATGTCGAGCAAGAAGAAGGTAGCTTCGCCGGCGAAGGCCGCCGGAAAGGCGCAGGGCGAGAAAAGCCCCCAAATGACCAAGCAGCGCCCCAAGAACAAGTCGAAAGCCTGAAACGGAAACGCCCCAGAAACGGGGCGTTTCCATTCGCTGGCGAAGCATCGGCTCGACATCCAACATAGACTGCACATGCTGCTCCAGCAGCACAAGGAAGCGTTGCCGGACCAGCATCACTGTCAATGGTTGACGCCCTCTGTGCTTGTGCATTACATCGGGCAGCACATTGAAAGTGCAGGGCGGCGAGGAAAGCATCTTCTCCCGGAAAGGAGGTGAATCCACGATGCTGGGTATCAACTAAGCGACGACCGATGCGTATGCGTGAAAGCGAACGAGTCCTCGTCACCGTAAGCGACGAGGGCAGCCAAGGGAAGTGCAGGGAGGTGTGCTCCGAAAGCGGCCGGCGCCACCGGTTCCGCGTGTGCGGCGTCGGGAGGGAAGTCAGGGGCGGCACTGGCGGCTTGGGCATGTCGAAGGGAAGGAAGGCTTACCGATATCGCGAGCGGGCGCTTATCGCACTGGTCATTCGCACCCAGCCAATGCAACCACTACGTACCGCTGCTTTGAGTATAACGACGCGGCCTTCAGGGCCCGTGTCGCCTCTCCGCGACCCCGGCAGTCCCACCCATTCCCTTAACTGGTCGCCTCACTGACGATTGCGCCTTAGACGGTGTTAGGAACCTCCGGTCAAACCTGATACCCTGGAGGCATGACAAGAGAGAAACGTAAAGCCTACCCGACAGACGTTTCAGACGAAGAATGGAGCTTCGTGGCAGCGTATCTGACGTTGATGGATGAGAGTGCACCGCAGCGTAAATATGAGTTGCGCGAGATGTTCAATGCGTTGCGCTGGATGGCTCGCGCGGGGGCTGCGTGGCGAATGCTGCCGACCAATTTTCCGCCGTGGGAACTCGTGTACCAGCAGACGCAACGATGGCTGGCGGCTGGCTGTTTCGAGTGCATGGTGAGTGATCTCCGTTCGATCGTCCGTGTGGCGCAGGGGCG
>NZ_FNDI01000033.1:0-101693 GCF_900100565.1 Paraburkholderia steynii
TAGCGCACGCGTTCCACCCTGTAAGAGCGCCAAGCTATACGACGCGACAACCTACACACAGTTTGCCACCTGGGCGGCGGTGGAATAGCTGGCGTGGCATACAGTACTGCGGGAGCTTGAAGCGGGTGAGGCGCCAATTAAGAGCGCTGGCAACGAGCATGAGTCATGTGGTTGCCGTGTGAAGCGTAAGAACCGTCGGGGGCCCTCAGGCAAGAAGAAGAATTGGCGGTGTTAGCCGCTTTCTTTTGCCTACTTTTCTTTGCGGCGGCAAAGAAAAGTAGGTGCCGCCCCGCACAGGGGCGACGCTTGAAGCAAGCTAACAAACCGCGGATGCCAGCGAAAGAGCAAATCGCGGATGCCAGCGAAAAGCAAACCGGCCATACCAACTCCAGACATCAACCAGGTCGCTTACGCCGACTCCCGCTCCACCAAGCTAAACCCAACATCAACGAACGCGCGTTCCTGCACGCCATCCAGCCGATCGAGCAACGCGCGCGCCGCGCTCACACCGATACGCGTGCCATCGACACGCACCGTCGTCAGTTGCGGCGTCGTTTCCGTCGCGAACTCGAGGTCGCCGAAACCGCAAATCGCGAGACGCCCGGGCACATCAAGGCCCATACCCTTCGCCGCACCGAGCGCACCGATGGCCAGCAGGTCCGAGCCGCAAAACACGGCATCGACATTCGGCGCCTCCTGCAGCAATCGAGGCAACGCGGCCTTCCCTGTGGCAACAGAACTAGGCGGCGCGACGATCACTTCCGCGACATCGATCATGCCCGCTTGAAAAAGCCGCTCGCGAAACCCCGCCCGGCGCGCGAGCGCACGCACATCACTCGCGGAGATCAATGCGGGCCGCTTCACTCCGCGCGACAAGAACCGCTCCGCCACCGCGACGCCGATCTTGTAGTGCGAGAAGCCGACCAGCATGTCAATCGGCGTTTCCGTCATATCCCACGTTTCGACCACAGGAATGCCGACATTGCGCAGACGCTCGCGCAACGAATCGGTGTGCGCGACGCCCGTAAGCAACACGCCTTCAGGACGGCGGCTCAATACCGTGTCGAGCAGGCTTTCCTCATTCGTGTCGCTGTAGCCGCTCAGCGCGAGCAGCACTTCATAGCCCGCGCGCGACATCGTTTCGCTGAAAACCTGAATGGTCTCGGAGAACAGCGAGTGCGCGACAGTCGGCACGATGGCCGCGATCAGCCGCGAGCGCGCCGACGACAAACCGCCCGCGAGACGGTTCGGCACATAGCCGAGCTTCTGTACGACCTGGCGCACGCGTTCGAGCGTTTCCGGCGCGACGGACGCCGGGTTGTTGAACACGCGCGATACGGTGATGGGCGACACGCCCGCCTGTGCCGCGACATCCGTGATGCGCAAGCCCTTCGGGCCGCCGCGCGTGCGACGCGCGGGCGTGGCCTTGAGATCGATCGATGCGTCGGTTGGCTTGGCGGTCGTCATGAGTGAATGAACGGAGACGTTGCGCGGCTATTGTAGCCAATGGCCTATTCAGTGACAGGGGCGCCGTTGACGCTATGCGCTACCCGCCCACTGCGCCGCAGAACGAACATCGTCACGCACGCGAAGATCAGCATGCAGGCGGCGGGAATCAGCATCGGCGCCTGTGTGCTGCCCGTGGTCTGCTTGACGAACGGCACGAGGTTCTGCGCGATAAAGCCGCCGATATTCCCGAGCGAGTTGATCGCCGCGATGCCCGCCGCGGCGCGCGCGCCGAACAGGAACTTCGGCGGCAGCGTCCAGAAACACGGAATCAGCAGATACATGCACGGCGCGCCGAAGCACAGCGCGACGAAGCGCAGCGTGTTGGTCGGCAGGAACACCGACGACAGGAAGAACACCATGCCGAGCAGCGCCGAAGCGAGCATCGCGATGATCGCGCGATTGCCCGCGCGCAGTTTCGACGGCAGCCACGCGAGCACGATCGTCGCCATCAGCCACGGAATGATGTTGAGAAAACCGTTCGTCGTATTGCTGACACCGAAGCCCTTCACGAGCGTCGGCAGCCAGTAGCTGACGCCGTAGACGGAGATCGACAGCATCATGTAGTAGAGCGCCATGCCGATCACGCGCGGCTCAGTGAGCACGCTCAGGAGTGTGCCGTGACGTGCGGCGCTCTTGCGTGCCTGCGTGCTTTCGCTCTCCAGCGTGCGCGCGAGCCAGTTCTTCTCCTCGTCGTTGAGGAACTTCGCTTCTCGCGGCGAGGCGGGCAGGCAGAACAGCACGACCAGCGTCAGCAGCACGGAAGGAATGCCCGTCACGATGAACACGAGTTGCCAGCCTTGCAGTCCGAGCAAACCGCCCTTGTCGAGCAGCCAGCCGCAGATCGGCGCGCCGACCATATTGCCGAGACTGCTGCCCACCGTGAAGTAACCGAGCATCCGCACGCGATGCCGCTGCGGAAACCACAAGGTCAGGTAGTAGATCACGCCGGGATAAAGCCCCGCTTCGGATGCGCCCAGCAGAAAGCGCAGCACATAGAACATCGTCGCGTTCTGCGTGAACGCGAGCAGGATCGTCACGACGCCCCACGTGAACATGATGCGCGCCATCCACTTCGGCGCGCCGTACTTGTGCAGCAGCACGTTGCTCGGCACCTCGAAGATCAGGTAGCCGATGAAGAACAGCGACGCGCCCAACCCATACGCCACTTCCGACAACCCGAGGCTCCCAAGCATCTGCAGCTTCGCGAAGCTGATGTTCGAGCGGTCGATATACGCGACCAGATACAGCAGGCCGAGCAACGGCATGAGCCGCAAGCCGAGGCGATTGATGAGGCGCGATTCGTCGATCGCGGAAGTGACGGTGTTCACGGTGTCTCCCGGGCCCGGCTGCGTGCGCGCGGGCCTCGTTGTGCAGGTTGTCGTCGTGACGTTCGGGGTGACGCTAAAAGCGTTACTGCTTCTGCGCTTCGCGCCACGCCTTATAGGCGGCCAGCGTTTCTTCATTCGGCGGATACGTGCCGCGCAGCGGACTGCCTTCGGCGACGCGCTGCTGGATGAACACTTCGAGCTGCTCCTGCTCGGTCGCATCGCGCGCGACTTCTTCGGCCATTTCGCGCGGCACGATGACCACGCCGTCCACATCCGCGACGACGATATCGCCCGGATACACGGCTACGCCGCCGCAAGCGATCGGCACGTTCATGTCGACGGCGTGATGCTTCGCGAGATTGAGCGGCGCGCTCGCGCCCGCGCACCAGATCGGCAGCCCGAGTTCGGAGATCGTGCCGCTGTCGCGCACGGCGCCGTCGGACACCATGCCCGCGACGCCGCGTTTGGCGAGGCGCAACGTGAGGATCGAGCCCGTCGAAGCCACCGTGCGGTCGCCGCGACAGTCCTGCACCAGAACGCTGCCGGGCGGAGCCGTTTCCACCGCCTTGCGCTGCGGATGGTCGGGGTCCTGAAACACGCCGACATGATCGATGTCCTCGCGCGCGGGGATATTGCGCAGCGTGAACGCGGGACCGACCAGGTTCGGCGCGCCCGGCGCGGGCTTCACGAGCGGCGCGACGCCTTGCAGGAACACGTTGCGCAGGCCGCGCTTGAAGAGTTGGGTGGTGAGCGTCGCGGTGCTCACGTGGCGAAGTAGTTCGAGCGCCTCGGCGCTCACGGTCGTTTCGGATGCGGTCATTTTGTGTCGGCTATGACGATGTTCGTGTTAATGGATTTCCGGCTCATTGCTGTTCGCTTCATGGGCTTCGGGCGAAGGCGTAGTCAGTTTCTCTTCGAGGAAGTCGAAGTCGCAACCCTTGTTTGCCTGGGTCACGTGCAATTGATGCATCACGCCGAAGCCGCGTTCGAACGGACGCTTCGGCGGTTTCCATGCTTCCTTGCGCGTCGCGAGTTCCGCGTCGCTGACCTCGAGATGCAGGCGGCGCGCTGCCACGTCGAGTTCGATCATGTCGCCGTCCTTCACGAGCGCAAGCGGCCCGCCGACGAACGACTCGGGCGCCACGTGCAGCACACACGCGCCGTAGCTGGTGCCGCTCATGCGTGCATCGGAGATCCGCAGCATGTCGCGCACGCCCTGCTTCAGCAGCTTCTGCGGGATCGGCAATTGGCCCCATTCGGGCATGCCCGGCGCGCCGACGGGGCCGGCGTGTTGCAGCACGATCACCGAATCGGCCGTCACGTCGAGGTCTTCGCTGTCGATACGCGCGGCCATGTCGCCGTAGTCCTTGAACACGACGGCCGGTCCACGGTGCTTCTGTAGATGCGATTCCATCGCGGCGGGTTTGATCACCGCGCCATCGGGCGCGAGGTTGCCCGTCAGCACGGCGAGGCCGTCGCGTTCAACAACGGGATTGCCGCGTTTGCGGATCACGTCGTCGTTGAAGATCTCCGCGCCCGCGATGTTCTCGCCGAGCGTCTGACCGTTCACTGTCATCTGCGTGCCGTCGATCAGCTCGCCGAGTTCCGCCAGCAGCGCGCGCAACCCGCCCGCGTAATAGAAGTCTTCCATCAGATACTGGCCCGCCGGACGGATATTGCCGAGCACGGGCGTCACGCGCGCGAGTTCATCGAAGCGTGCCGTGGTCAGATCGATGCCCGCGCGGCGCGCGACGGCCACAAGATGCACGATCGCGTTCGTCGAACCGGACATCGCGAGCACGGTGGTGACGGCGTTATCGAAGGATTTCGCGGTCAGAAGATCCGACGGCTTCTGGTCGGTCCACACCATCTCGACGATGCGCTGGCCCGTCAGCGACGCGAACTGCGCGTGACGCGAATCGGCGGCGGGGATCGACGAGAAGCCCGGCAGCGTGAGGCCGAGCGCTTCCGTCGCGCTCGTCATCGTGGAGGCCGTGCCCATCGTCATGCAGTGGCCCGGCGAGCGCGCGATACCGCTTTCGATGCCCTTCCACTCGTCTTCCGTGATCTTGCCTGCGCGCAGTTCCGCCCAGTATTTCCACGTATCCGAGCCGCTGCCCAGCGTGCGGCCGTTCCAGTTGCCGCGCAGCATCGGGCCGGCGGGCAGATAGATTGCTGGCAAGTCCATGCTGATCGCGCCCATCAGCAAACCGGGCGTGGTCTTGTCGCAGCCGCCCATCAGCACGCAGCCGTCGAACGGATACGACTTCAGCAACTCTTCCGTCTCCATCGCGAGGAAGTTGCGGTAGAGCATCGTGGTCGGCTTCTGGAACGGCTCGGCGAGCGTCATCACGGGCATTTCGACGGGAAAGCCGCCCGCCTGCCAGATGCCGCGCTTCACTTCCTCGACGCGCTGCTTGAAGTGCGTGTGGCACGAGTTGATCTCGCTCCATGTATTGACGACGGCGATCACCGGCTTGCCCATGTAGTCCGACGAGTGATAGCCCATCTGCGCGGTGCGCGAGCGGTGGCCGAACGAACGGAGATCGTTGACGCCATACCAGCGGTAGCTGCGCAACTCTTCAGGCTTCTTGCGATTCGAGGACAAATCAGTCTCCTTGGTAACGCTATCATTCCGGCCGCAAGCGCGCGCGGCGGGACATGAGGGATAGTCTTTCGCCGCGGCGAAACGATGATGGGATGACGGATGGTAGCGTTATCATTACGCTCCGTCCGCCAGGGATAGTACGGAGAAGCGAAGGAAAATCAGACCGGAAAGGACCCGCGCAGGGAACGCCCCTGCCCGCGTCAGACGTCTTTCGAGTCGAACACGAGCAGTTCGACACCCGTCTGCGCGAAGTTCTGCAGATCAGCGGTCGTGGCGGCGGCTTCGGGCGTGCCCAGCGCCTGCTGCAGCGAGTCGAAGCTGTCGAAGCTGAGGATGGCCGCCAGCGCATAAGGCGATTCGCCCTTCGCGACGGCCACCGGCCCGACGCTCACTTCGTAGCGGCGCAGGCCGGGAATCGACTTCGCGAGCGGCACATGTTTGTCGAAGTAATGGGCGTCGAATGCGTTGCGGTCGGCGGGGGTCTTGTAGAGCGCGATGAGCTTTGCCATGTGAGGCCTCCTGAAACGGACGTTCAGTGCAATCCTGCTTGATGCCACATGCTGCCAGTTCAACGGTCCGTGGATTTTACGCTCGACATTTGTAGTTCCCGTGTCGAAGGGACGCGTTTCAAACGCGGCACCCTCGTCACCCCGCCCCTCATCGCCCCATCACGCCGACGGACGCCGGCGCAACGCCCACCACCCCGCCAGCACGGTAAAGCTCACGACCAGCAGCACCATCACCCAGAAACCGTGCTTGTTTTCCGCGAGGGGTACGCCGCCCACGTTCATCCCGAACAGACCCGCGATGATGTTGATAGGCAACGCGAGCACCGTCACGATGGTCAGCGTGAACAGCGTGCGGTTGGTCTGCTCGTTCAGGCGCGCGGCGATCTCTTCCTGCAGCAGCTTGATGCGCTCCGCGAGGCCAGACAGGTCGCCGAGCACCAGCGAGAACTCTTCCGTCGAATCGCGCAGGCTTTGCACATCGGCAGGCGACAGCCACGCGGGCGGCCGCACCAGCAGACGGAAGATCGAGCCCGGCTCCGGCGCGAGCACGCGTTGCAGCCGCACGAGCACGCGCCGCATCGCGCCGAGGTCGCGCCGGCTTTGCCAGGCGCGCTGCGACAGAAAATGATCTTCGATGCGGTCGACTTCGATGCTGGTTCTGCGCACGATTTCCACCAGCAGATCGGCCTGGTCGCGCAGCAGATGGATCAGCAGTTCGGCCGCCGTATCGAAGCTCTCGCCGTTGCGCACCGACGCACGCAACCGGTCGACCGAGCGCAGCTGCTTCAGGCGCGCCGTCACCATGATCCGCTTGTGCGTGTAGACCCACAGCGTCGCGATTTCGGAAGGCGTCTGCTCGAAGTCGTACATCACGTCGTTGACGACGGCGAGCAACGCGCCGTGCTGGTGCTCGATACGCGTCGAATGCGAGCCTTCGCGCAGGGCTTCGAAGAAGGTGTCGGGCAGATCGAGATGCGTGCGCATCCAGCGCTCGCTGGATACGTGCGCGAGATTGAAATGCAGCCAGAGAAACTCGCCCGGATGGGCGCCCGACGCTTTCACGTCGTGTTGACATTCGGCAAGCCATTCGGCCGCCGTGTCGGTATCGACGGCGATGCCGGATTTGTCAGGTGCAAAACGGAATCCGCAAACGAGGCCGGAGCGGTCGGCCCCATAGGTGGCGGGCGCCAGGTTCAAAGTCATGTGCGTTTCGAGGTGGGTTCCGCGAAAGCGCCATTCTGACATGAGCAAACGGCAGAAACGTTACGTGACAGCTGCTTGACGTTTATTTGTCGAAGCTTTGACAGCTTTTTGACAGGTTCTCGCAATGCCCGGCCTGCAAGCATCGCGATGAACCTGTCGGTAAAGCGAGACCTTAAGCGCTGAAGCCGCCATCGATCATCAGGTTCGCGCCCGTCACGAAGCCTGCTTCCGGGCTGGCGACATACGCGACCATGCCGGCAATTTCGTCGGCCTTCCCGTGACGCGGGATCGCCATCAGGCCATGCAGCGACGCCGCGAACTCGCCTTCCTCCGGGTTCATGTCGGTATTGACGGGACCGGGCTGCACGTTGTTGACGGTGATGCCCTTCGGACCCAGATCGCGCGCCAGACCTTGCACGAACCCTTGCAGTGCCGACTTGCTCATTGCATAGACGGCGCCGCCCGCGAACGGCATGCGATCAGCGTTCGTGCTGCCGATGTTGATGATCCGACCACCCTTGCCCATATGCGCGAGCACCGCCTTCGACGCCACGAACACAGCGCGCACGTTGACCTGCACGGTCGCATCGAAGTCTTCGAGCGAGAAGACGTCGAGCGTGCCCAGGCGCAGCACGCCGGCGTTGTTCACGAGAATGTCGATCTTGCCGAGCTGGCGCGCCGTCTCGTTGATCGCGTTGGTCAGCGCCGCCGGGTCGGCAACGTCCGCCTTGACGGCGACGGCACGGCCGCCCGCCTTCTCGACACTCGCCACCAGTTCGTTCGCGCCCGCAGCCGAGCTGTGATACGTGAAAGCGACCGTCGCGCCTTCGCTGGCGAGCCGGCGCACAACCGCCGCACCGATGCCGCGCGCGCCGCCCGTGACGAAAGCTACCTTGCCTTGCAGATTCGAGTTCATGTTGTGCTCCAGTGGGTTTGTTGATCAGGTGAGGCCAGTATGGCGAGCGGATTACATTGCCGGTAGTATCGAATCACGACTAACAGTTTCAACCACAGGTATAAGCTTCAGGAAACCACCAGGAGCACGACGAATACCATATGGAAGCGCTGAACCTCATCGAATCGTTCATACAGTCCGCCGAAACGGGCAGCTTTTCGGCGGCGGCGCGGCGCCTCGGCCTCACGCCTGCCGCCGTCAGCAAGAACGTCGCGCGGCTCGAAACGCATCTGGGCGTGCGGCTTTTTCACCGCAGCACGCGCAAGCTCACCATGACACCGGGCGGCGAGCAGCTCTGGGCTGATGCGGGCAGCCCGTTCGCGAGCTTGCAGGACGCGTTTGCGCGTGCCGCGCAGCATGACGGCAAACCGTCGGGCGTGCTGAAAGTCAGCATGGCCGTCGCGTTCGGGCGCGAGTATCTGGTGCCGTTGCTCGGCGACTTTCTCGAACGCTATCCCGACATCGTGCCCGACTGGCACTTCGACAACCGCGCCGTCGACCTGATCGCGGGCGGCTTCGATGCGGCGATCGGCGGCGGGATCGAGCTGACGCAAGGCGTGGTCGCGCGTGATCTGGCGAGGCCCTGCGTGATCGTCGCGGCGTCGCCCGCCTATATGGCGGGCCGGCCGCTACCCGCGCACCCATCCGATCTCGCGGAACTGGACGGCATCGCGCGCCGCTCCAGCAGCACGGGCCGTCTGCGCGCGTGGACGATGCGCAATCAGGTCGGCGAAGAAGCGCTCGCCGAATGCAAGACGCGGATGATCTTCGACGATCCCGAAGCGATGGCGCACGCGGCGCTGGCCGGTCTCGGCGTCGCGTTCCTGCCGACGCCGCACGCCGCGCCGTGGCTCGAAAACGGCCGGCTGATGCGGCTCTTGCCCGGCTGGTATGCGGAAGTCAGCCCGATCACGATTTACTACCCGAACCGCAAACTGCTGCCTGCGAAAACGCGCGTGTTCATCGACTTCGTCGTCGAAGCGTTCCGTGAGCGGCGGCTCGCCGCACGCTTCGACGCGCGCTGAGATTCGTCTCCGCACAATCCATGACAGGGTTTCCCTGTACGCAAGCCCACGCCACATTGGTCGATATATCAGATGGAGACATGCGTGCCGCATTGCAGCGCGGTGCGTCCACATTTCAATATATCGCCCACGTAGCGAGGCGTCCGGATGCTGAAGCTGAGTTTTACCCAGAAGCTGTGGTTGCCGCTCGTCATTAGCCTGATCGCGTTACTGCTGGTGTCGGTGTCGGCGGCGTATCTGTCGCGCGAAACCCGCATCGAGGAACGCAAGAACGACCTCGTGAACGTCGCCCATGTCGGGCTGTCGCTGGTCGAGGAATACGCGAAGCTCGCGCAGAGCGGCAAGCTGAGCGAAGCGGATGCGCGCACGGAAGCGCTCGCGCGGTTGCGCGAGATCCGCTACGGCGAGGACGGCTACTTCCTCGTGATCGATTCGACGCCGCGCATGATCATGCATCCGATCAAGCCCGCGACCAACGGCAAGGATCTCGCCGGCACCGCCGACGCGGACGGCCGCCATCACTATGTGGCCTTCGCCAAGGTCGCGCAGTCGCCCGATGGCGGCTTCGTCGACTACGTGTTTCCGCATTCGCGCCCGGCGTCGGCAGCGGGGCCGGCATCGGGGCCCGCTGAAGCCGTCGACAAG
This sequence comes from Paraburkholderia steynii, assembly GCF_900100565.1. NCBI lineage: Bacteria > Pseudomonadati > Pseudomonadota > Betaproteobacteria > Burkholderiales > Burkholderiaceae > Paraburkholderia > Paraburkholderia steynii. The sequence goes on from NZ_FNDI01000033.1 coordinate 9,783, forward strand.
ATCGGCTACGTGGTGCGCTACGCGCCGTGGGACTGGATCATCGCGACGGGCGCGTATGTCGACGATATCGACGCTGCGTTCATGCGCTCGCTGTATCTGATCGGCGGCGTGTTCGCGGGCATTGCGCTGCTGCTGGCCACGCTCGTCGCGCTGACCAACCGCAGCATCCAGCGCACGATCGGCGGCGACCCCGGCTACGCGGCGGATGTTGCGAACGCGATCGCCGTCGGCGATCTCACAGTGTCGATCGACACGCGCACCGACGACGATCACAGCCTGCTGCGCGAAATGCGCCGCATGCGAGACACGCTGACGGACACCATCCGCGCCATCAAACACGCCGCCGATCACGTCGCGACGGGTGCGGGAGAAATTGCGAGCGGCAATGCGGACCTGTCGTCGCGCACCGAGAATCAGGCTGCTTCGTTGCAGGAGACGGCGGCGAGCATGGAGCAGATGACGTCGATGGTGCGGCAGACGGCCGAGAACGCGCGCACCGCCAGCGAACTCGCCGAAAGCGCCGCGCAGATCGCGAACCAGGGCAGCGTGATGGTCGGCGAGGCGGTCACGACGATGCGTGATATCTCGACGGAATCGCAGAAGATGGTCGAGGTGATCGAGGTCATCGAGAGCATCGCTTTCCAGACCAATATCCTCGCGTTGAATGCCGCTGTCGAAGCGGCGCGCGCGGGCGAACAGGGACGTGGCTTCGCCGTCGTCGCGGGCGAGGTGCGTACGCTCGCGCATCGCAGCGCGGGCGCCGCCAAGGAAGTGCGGCAACTGATCAGCCGCGCCGTCGACAGGGTCGGCAACGGCGCGGGCCTCGTCGAACGCACGGGCACGACGATCCAGCAGGCACGAGATGCGATTGCGAGCGTCACGGGCGTGATGCAGGAAATCGCCGCGGCCGCGGCCGAACAGAGCGCGGGTATCGATCAGGTGAATCTCGCCGTCACGCAGATGGACAGCCTCACGCAGGAAAACGCGGCGCTCGTCGAGCAGGCTGCCGCCGCTGCGCATTCGCTGACGGAGCAGGCTGGGCGGCTGAAGACCTCGGTGGACGCTTTCCAGGTTGCCGACGCCGTGGCCTGATGTTTCGTCGCGTGGATCTGGTTGGACCACTTTGGGGCCGCTGACCGCGGCTCAACTAGCCCTGCCGTTCGCGGATGCTGCGCACGAAGTCGATATGCGTGTGCATCGCCGTGCGCGCCTCTTCCGGACGCCGCGAACAGATTGCGTCGGCCACCGCGCGATGCTGGATCAGCAGTTGCCCCGACTCCGCCGGACCTTGCAGGCGCACATCCGTGCCGCTGATCGTGATGTGCTCGCGCAGCATGCCGAGCACGCTCGTGTGCAGATGCAGGAACATCGTGTTGTGCGACGCGAGCGCGATGGCGTCGTGTAGCTGCGCGTCGGCGGTGGCCTCGCTGTCGTGGTCGTCGCAAGCGTGCGAGCGCTCCAGTTCCCGCATCAAAGAACGGATGCGCTTGATATCCGCGTGCGTCGCGCGCATCGCCGCGAAATAGGCCGTCGCGCCTTCCAGCACGCGGCGAAATTCGAGGATGTCGTCGCGTAATACAGGGTGATCCGCAACCAGTTGCCCCCAAGGCGACGCGATGCCCGCACGCAATTGATCCGTCGCGAACACGCCCGCGCCGCGCCGGCTCTGCAACAGCCCGCGCGCCGCCAGCCGCTGGATTGCCTCGCGCACCGTGTTGCGCGACACGTCGTACTGTTCGGCCAGCGCGCGCTCGGCAGGCAGACGCGAACCAGGCGGCCAGGTGCCATCCAGCAGCGACGTTTCCATCTGGCGCATCACGCCCTCTACCCTGCCGCGTTCTCTCGTTCCTGTTGCCATACGCTTCCCCTGCTGCGTCGATCGTGCTTCAGTGGTCCAACCAATTTGTATTGTCGCGCACATTTGGGAATCATGCGTCAACGATTCAAGCGATCCGCGCGAGCCGCATTCGATGCAGGCTGCACATGAAGCGGACGCATTCTGGAGCGAGATATGAAGGAAAGGCACTATCCGGCGGCCCCACGCGATGTCTATCTGTTCGCGACTTGCCTCGTCGATCTGTTCGTCCCCGAAGCCGGGCTCGACGCGGTGAAGCTGCTCGAACGCGAAGGGCTGGTCGTACACTTTCCTCAGGAGCAAAGCTGTTGCGGCCAGCCCGCCTATAGCAGCGGCAATCCCGAACAGGCGCGTGACGTTGCGCGCGCCCAACTCGATATCTTCTCGAAGCCGTGGCCTGTGATCGTGCCGTCCGGTTCGTGCGCGGGCATGATGCTCCACCACTGGCCGAAGCTGTTCGCTGACGATCCCGCGATGGCGCAAAAGGCGCAAGCGCTCAGCGAACGCGTATTCGAACTGAGCGAATTCCTGCTGCGCGTGCTGCACATCGAGTTGCCCGCTTCCATCGACGCACCGAACGAACGCGTCGTGCTGCACACGTCATGCGCCGCGCGGCGCGAAATGGGCACGCGCGTACATGGCGTCGAACTCGTCGATGCATTGCCGGGCGTCACGCGCATCGAGCACGAGCGCGAATCGGAATGCTGCGGTTTTGGTGGCACGTTTTCGCTGAAGCATCCCGACATCTCCGGCGCGATGGTGCGCGACAAGGTCGCATCCGCTTGCGCGACGGGCTGCGAGCGTATCGTTTCCGCCGACTGCGGTTGCCTGCTGAACATCGGACATGCGGCACGTCATCAAGGCGCGCCCGTCGAAGTCGAACATATCGCGAGTTTTCTGTGGCGGCGCACGCAACGCGCCGATGCGAAAAACAAGGGAAGCAAAGCATGAACGCGCGCGAACGCATGCTCGGACGGTTGCGCGCTGCTGCGCCCGCTCAGGTTTCAGGCGACGATCTGAAACGCCTCGACCAACAGATCGATCTGCATTACGACAGCCGCCGCGTCGCGCTGCCGACGCAAGCTTTGGTCGAATCGATGCAGGCGGCGCTCGCCGCCTCGCATGCCGAAGTATTTCGCGCGACGGAGCGCACGTGGCCCGCGTTGATCGCGCAACGTCTACTCGATGCAAACGTGAAGCGCCTGCTGCTCGATACGTCGCGCGCGGAAGGTGCTGCGTTGAAGCAGGCGTTGCCCTCCTCCGTGGCGACGCGCAACTACGATCAGCCGATCGAAAACTGGAAAGCCGAACTGTTCGACACCGTCGACGCCGGCTTCACGGTCGCGCGTTCGGGTCTCGCCTCGACGGGCACGCTGATCGTCGCGCCCGACGCCGGTTCGCCGCGCACGATGTCGCTCGTGCCGCCGCTGCATATCGCGCTCGTGTACGCGCATTCGCTGCACGCGGACCTGCACGCCGCGATGCGCGCGGAGCACTGGCAGGCGGGCATGCCGACCAATCTCGTGATGATCTCCGGCCCGTCGAAGACTTCCGATATCCAGCAGACGCTCGCCTATGGCGCGCATGGCCCGCGCGAACTGTGGGTCGTGATCGTCGAACATCAGACCGACGCAGCCGTCGCTACGGATGGAGACGCAGCATGAACGCCACCCCGATGCACTTCGTGCCGTCTCAGGACTTCAAGGCGCGCGCCCGCGCCGCGCTCGACGACCCGAAACTGCGCAGCAGCTTTCGCGGCGCGATGGACTTTCTGCAAACCAAGCGCCGCACCCAGTTTCCCGACGACGACGAGTTGCAGCATCTGCGCGATCTCGGCGAAGCGGTGCGGCGTCATGCGCTGTCGCGCCTGCCCGATCTGCTCGTACAACTCGAAGCCAATCTGAAGGCGCGCGGCGTCCACGTGCATTGGGCCGAAACGGCCGCCGAAGCGAACGAGATCATCCACGGCATCGTGCAATCGCATGACGCGAAGCGCGTGATCAAGGGCAAGTCGATGGCGAGCGAGGAAATCGAGCTCAACCATTACCTCGAAGCGCGCGGTATCGACTGCATCGAATCGGATATGGGCGAGTACATCGTGCAGCTTGCGCACGAAAAGCCGTCGCATATCGTGATGCCCGCGATCCACAAGACAAAGGCCGATATCGCCGAACTGTTCGAGCAGCACATTCCCGACACGCGCTATACGGAAGACGTCGACGAGTTGATCCAGACGGGACGCCGCGCGCTGCGCCGCGCCTTCGTCGATGCCGACATCGGCCTGTCGGGCGTCAACTTCGCGGCAGCCGATACGGGCACGCTCTGGCTCGTCGAGAACGAAGGCAACGGACGCCTGTCGACCACCGTGCCCGACGTGCATATCGCGATCATGGGCATGGAAAAAGTGGTCGAGAAGCTGTCGCATATCGTGCCGCTGTCGAGCCTCCTGACGCGCTCCGCCACGGGCCAGGCGATCACGACGTACTTCAATCTGATCACCGGGCCGCGCCGCGAAGGCGAGCGCGACGGTCCGCGTGAAATGCATGTGGTGCTGCTCGACAATGGCCGCACGCAGGCCTATGCGGACGAGCAACTGCGCGCGACGTTGCAATGCATCCGCTGCGGCGCGTGCATGAACCATTGCCCTGTGTACACACGCATCGGTGGACACGCGTATGGCACGACGTATCCGGGGCCGATCGGCAAGATCATTTCGCCGCATCTGCTCGGCCTCGAAGAAACGGCCGACCTGCCGACGGCATCGAGCCTCTGCGGCGCGTGCGGCGAAGTGTGCCCGGTGCGTATTCCGATTCCCGAACTGCTGGTGCGCCTGCGCACGGAAGCGAATCGCAATCCGGACGAAGTGGTCGCGCATCCGCTGCGCGGACAAGGCGCGAAGTTCAGCCGCGAGGAACAGTTCGTGTGGCGCTTCTGGAGCGGCGCGTTCGCGCATCCGCGTGCGTACAAGGTGCTGCGCTGGGCGGCGACGCGGCTGCGCGCATTCGCGCCGAAGAACCAGATGGGCTGGACCCGCCATCGCGAGCCGCTGAAGCCCGCGGCGCGCAGCCTGCATGACCTGATGCGCGAGCGCGGCCAGCCCGAGTAACGCGCTTTCAACCCCGTAGATCACACGCGTGCATCGCCTCAATGGCGATGCACCGGGGGCGGCCGCACGCCGCCGACAAGAATTCATTGATCGCATATTCGGAGGAGACCGACATGCACCCCTGGTATCAGACCTACCTGCCCCTCGGCAGCCTCTGGCTATCCGCGCTCGCGGCCAGCATCCCCATCATCTTTTTCTTCGTCGCGCTGGCGGGACTGCGGCTGAAGGGTCATGTCGCGGCGGCGGGTACGCTGGCGTTGTCGCTGGCCGTTGCGATCTTCGCGTACGGCATGCCGGCGCAGCAGGCGTTCGCGGCGGCGGGCTTCGGCTTCGCATACGGCTTGTGGCCGATCGCGTGGATCATCGTCACGGCCGTGTTCCTCTACAAGCTGGTCGTCAAGACAGGACAGTTCGAGATCATCCGCGCATCCGTGCTCGCGCTGACGGACGACCAGCGTCTGCAACTGCTGCTGATCGGCTTTTCGTTCGGCGCGTTTCTCGAAGGCGCGGCCGGCTTCGGCGCGCCCGTCGCGATCACGGCGGCACTGCTCGTCGGACTGGGTTTCGATCCGCTGAAGGCCGCGGGTTTGTGCCTGATCGCGAACACCGCGCCTGTTGCGTTCGGCGCGATGGGCATTCCGATCATCGTCGCGGGCCAGGTCACGGGCATCGATCCGTTTCTGATCGGCGCGACGGCGGGCCGCCAGTTACCCCTGCTTTCGCTCGCCGTGCCGTTCTGGCTCGTGTTCATGATGGACGGCAAGCGTGGCCTCAAGGAAACGTGGCCGGCTGCACTGGTCGCGGGTGGCAGCTTCGCCGTCACGCAATACTTCACGTCGAATCACATCGGGCCTGAACTCCCCGACATCACGTCAGCGCTCGTCAGTCTCGTCGCGCTCGCGTCGTTCCTGAAGGTCTGGCAGCCGCGCCGCGCTCGCGATACGGCACGCGGTGCTGTTAGCGGCGGTGCAGCCGCATTGTCGGGGTTCGGTGGCTTCGGCGGCGGTTCGAATGGCGCTGCGGGTGTCAGCCGTCGCGCTTCGCCTTATACGCTTGCGCAGACCATCCGCGCGTGGGCGCCGTTCGGCATTCTGACTGCCGTCGTCACCGTCTGGAGCCTGCAACCGTTCAAGGCGCTGTTCGCCGCGAAGGGCGCGCTTGCGTGGAGCATCCTCAAGTTCAAGGTGCCCGCGCTGGATCAGCTCGTGATGAAGACGGCGCCCATCGTCGCGACGCCGAAAGCCTACGAAGCCGTGCTCAAGATCGATCTGCTCTCGGCAGTCGGCACGGCCATCCTCGTGACGGCGCTGATCTCGATGGTGCTGCTGCGCGTGAAACCGCGCGACGCACTCGCAACGTTCCGCGAAACGCTGAAGGAACTGCGCCGCCCGGTGCTGTCGATCGGTCTGGTTCTCTCGTTCGCGTTCGTTGCGAACTACTCGGGGATGTCGTCGACGCTCGCGTTGCTGCTCGCCGGAACGGGCGCTGCGTTCCCGTTCTTCTCGCCCGTGCTCGGCTGGCTTGGCGTTTTTCTGACGGGTTCGGATACGTCGTCGAATGCACTCTTCTGCTCGCTTCAGCACGCAACCGCGCATCAGATCGGCGTGTCGGACACCTTGCTCGTGGCTGCGAACACGACGGGCGGCGTGACGGGCAAGATGATCTCGCCGCAGTCGATCGCCGTCGCCTGCGCGGCGACGGGGCTCGTCGGACGCGAGTCGGAGCTGTTCCGCTTCACGGTGCGGCATAGCTTGCTGTTCGCGTTGATCGTCGGTCTGATCACGTTGTTGCAGGCTTATGTGCTGCCGGGCATGTTGCCGGGTTGATCTACCCGCTCGCATTCGCTTGATGAACGCCCGCTTCGAACGCGGGCGTTCTGCTTATGGCTCGCCGATAAACCACGCCTTCAAGGTCGCCGCACCTGGCTTGAGTTCGATCGACTTTGGATGTACGAGGTAGTACGCGGTCTTCAAAGGCAGACTCTGACCGAATGGATCGATCAGCGACTTCGCCGCCGTCTCCGCTTCCGTCAATACCGCGCTCGTCAGCACGACGCCCTGTCCACGTACGGCGGCCTCGATCGCCATCAGCGACTGGTCGAAATGAATGCCCGCCATGCCGTCGATCTGCCGCGCCGACAGCTTGCTGAATTTCTTCAGCCACGTCGTCCAGTGCGGATGCAGCGTGTTGTGCAACAGTGTTGCGTGTTGCAGATCGTCGGGGGTTTTCAGCTTCAGCCGCCTCGCATACGATGGGCCGCAATACACGCGCGCTTCATCGGCATGCAGCAGTTGCACGTGCAGATCGGGCGCATTGCCGTCGAAATAGCGCACGGCCAGATCGATCGACTGCAACTCGAAATCGACCATCGCGGTCGTCGTATTCAACTCCAGCGCGATGTCCGGATGCGCGATCAAAAAGTCCGTCATGCGCGGCGCGAACCATTTGGCCGCGAAGCTGGGCGGCATCGACACGCGCACACCCTTGCTCTGGTTCTCGCGCACGCGGCGGCTTGCATGCATGATCTGTGCGAGCGCCGGCTGAATCTGTGCGTAGTAGGCGCGCGCTTCATCCGTGGGGATGATCTGCCGCACCTGACGCGCGAACAGCGCGACGCCGAGCCACGCCTCGAGCTTCTGGATCTGCTGGCCAACTGCGCCGGGCGTCACGTTCAGTTCATCGGAAGCTGCAGAAAAACTGTTTAGACGCATCGCGGATTCGAAGGCGATCAGCGCTTTCAGGGGCGGCATTGCGGACATAGGATAGTTTTTCTGCAGTATCGACGAGAACAAATCGTTTGTACCGCATCCGTGCGCGCAGCACAATCGGCGCATCGTCCTTCCATCCGATGGTGTTTGCCATGAATCCCGCTTATCTCGCGTTCGCGTTGCTCGGCCTGATCTGGGGCAGCAACTTTCTTTTCATGAAGTGGGCCAGCCTCTGGATCACGCCCGCGCAGATCGTGTTCTTGCGCGTGCTGTTCGGGTTTTTGCCGCTGCTCGTCTATGCGATTGCGACGAAAGCGCTCGCATGGAAACAGCTGCGCCATGCGCATCACTTCGTCGTGATGTCGCTGCTCGCGACAAGCGTTTACTACTACGCGTTTGCCAAAGGCGCGTCGCTGTTGCTGTCGAGCGTGGCGGGCATGTTGAGCGGTGCCATTCCGCTTTTCTCGTTCGTCTGCGCGTGGGCGCTGTTGCGCGCGGAACGACCCAGCCCACGCATGATGGTCGGCGTGGTGTGCGGTTTCGTTGGCGTGTTGATGATCGCGCGGCCGTGGAATGGTGCCGTCGCGAGCGTCGATCTGAGCGGTGTCGCGTATATGGCGGCGGGCTCGCTGAGCGTGGGCTGCTCATTCGTCTACGCGCGGCGCTTTCTGTCGAAGCTCGACATGTCGCCCGTCGCGCTGTCGACGTGGCAAATCGGCTTTGCGCTGTTGACGATTGCCTGCGTGACGCCGTTCGATGGCATCACCCGCATCGTACACGACGCGCGCGCCGCCGCCGGCCTCGTGCTCGGGCTTGGACTGCTCGGCACGGGCGTCGCGTATATCCTGTACTACTTCATCGTGCAGCGGCTCGGCGCGATCGCGGCTTCGAGCGTCACGTATATTCCGCCCGTCATCGCGCTGGGAATCGGCGTGCTGGTCGCGCACGAACCGATTCATCCGCTCGATCTGCTCGCGATGACCTGCATTCTCGGCGGCGTGTTTCTGCTGCAAAGCGGGCGTAGTCCGCAGAAGACGGCGACCGTGGCGCGACGGCCGGCGTAACGCTCAGGTCTCGCTCCACATGCGCAGCAGGTTGTGATAACAGCCCACCAATGTGCGGCGGGCCGCTTCATCGCCGTTCGATGCATTCAGGCGCTGTATCGCGCCATCGAGATCGAACAGCATCGCGCGTTGCGTGTCGTCGCGCACGAGGCTTTGGGCCCAGAAGAAACTCGACACGCGCGCACCGCGCGTCACGGGCCGCACCTGATGCAGGCTCGTGCCCGGATACACAATGGCATGTCCGGCAGGCAGCTTCACTTCCTGCACGCCGAAGGTATCTTCGACCAGCAGTTCGCCGCCGTCGTATTCGTCCGGCGGCGTGAGAAACAGCGTGATCGAAATATCGGTGCGTACGCGCACGCCGCTGCCCGGCACGAGCCGGATCGCGCCGTCGACATGACTGCCGAAGTGCATCCCACCTTCGTAGCGGTTGAAGAGCGGCGGATACACCTTGTTCGGCAGCGCGGCGCTGATGAACAGCGGATGACGCTCCAGCGACGCGACAATCCGGTCGCCCATTTCCAGCGCGATCTGCGAGCCTTCCGCGATCTGCTGGTTACGCTTGACGGGCGCGCCCTGGTAGCCGGCCGTCGCGCGGCCATCCACCCATGCGTCGCTGGCTTCGAGCGCCGAGCGCATCGCGGCGGCTTCGGCGGGACTCAGTACGTCCGGGATCGAGACAATCATCGTTCAACGTTCCTGCATAAGCGGCAGCGCCGCGCGCCTCCGCATGAATCGCTTCATGCGGGCGAGCGCGCGGCGTGCCGTGGGCTATCGCTTCGTGCGATCAGAAGAAGCGATAGTTTAGCGTCGCGAGGAACGTACGGCCGTAACCCGGCACCGCGCGTCCACCGTCGGACGGAATCAGCGCGTCGTAGTAGTTCTTGTCGGTCAGGTTCAACACGTTGATCTGGACGTCGTAACGCTTCGCGTGGTACGCGGCCATCGCATCCCAACGCGTGTAGCCGCCAACTTGCACGAGGTTGTTGTTCGCCGCATAGCGCGACGACATGTACGTCGGACCGCCGCCGATTTCCCAATGCGGCGTGAACGCATACGTGGTCCACAGTGTCAGCGTGTTGCGCGGCGTGTTCGCGGGCGTCTTGCCTTGTGTGCCATCGAACGCCTGCAGAATCACACCGTCCATGTACGTGTAGCCGCCGAACACCTGCCACTTGTCCGTAATGTGACCGGCGAGGCCGAGCTGATAGCCGCGCACGCGGATATCGCCGTCGAGCGTGTAGCTGCCGTCGGGGTTCGCGGTACGCGCATTCGTCTTTTCGATGTTGAAAAGCGATTGCGTGACAGACAGACCGCCGCCGAGCAGATCCAGCTTCGCGCCGACTTCATACGACTTGTTGTGCTCGGGCGGCAGGTTCTGCTGGCCGTTGGTCAGCGTCAGCGCTTCGAGTGACGGATCGAACGACGTGCCGTACGACACGTAGTACGACTGCCAGTCGGCCGGCTGATAAATAATCCCGCCGCGCACGCTGGTGAAGAAATTGGTCTGCGTCGCGTAACCCGGCAAGTTGATCGAATTCTTGATCGACGCTTCGTAGCGATCCCAGCGCACGCCGCCCACCACCTTCCAGTGCTCGCCGAGCGAGATCGTGTCGTTCAAATACAGGCCCACGCCATTCGCGCTCGATTCCGCGAGATTCGTCGCCACTTCCTTCACGTTCGCGGGACGCGGCGTGTACGGCGGATCGATCAGCGGCACCACGCCGATCGTGTTCGAGGTCATCCCCGGCGAAGTCGCCGTGAAGCTCTGGTTGCTATACGTTTCGTGGCTCAGATCGACGCCGGCGAGCAGGTCGTGCTTGACCGGGCCGGTGTTGAACTTCCATTCGACGTCGGTCGAGTTGTAGACCGAGTGGTCGTTAATGTTGCGGTCCTTGCCCTGCAGCTTCACGAAGAGCTTCGACGGATCGATGTTGGTGAAGTTACCGTTGGTGAGCGCCGTCGACGTCGACAGCGGCCCCGTCAGCACCGACGCTGCATTGGTCGCGCGCGCTTCCGTGCTGTAGTGGCTGAACTGCGTCTGGTTGCGCACCGTCACGTCTTCGTTGAAGCGATGCTTGATGCGCGCGCTGAACGTCTGCACGTCCTGAATCGTGCGGTCGTCGGTGTAGCCGTAGAACGTGCCGCGATTTACAGGCGCGGGGTGGCCGTTCAGCGGCGGAACGCCGTAGTCGGGTTGGTCGCGGTTGTGCTGGATCAGCGCGGACAGCGTGATTTCCGTCGGCGTGCCGATGCCGAACTTCACTTCGGGCGCGACGCCATAGTCCTTGTTCTTCATCACGTCGCGCGACGAACCGAGGCTCTGGCCGAATGCGTTGATACGGAACGCGGAGGTGTCGGTGATCGGCGTGTCGAGGTCGACCGTCGTGCGGTAACGGTCATGCGTGCCCGCCTGCACGGAGACGTCGGCGCGCTTTTTCAGTTGCGGTTCCTTGCTGACCTGGTTGATCACGCCGCCCGTCGAACCGCGTCCGAAGTACAGCGACGAAGGACCGTACAGCACGTCGATCGATTCGAGGTTGAACGTGTCGCGATAGTACTGGCCGCGATCGCGGAAACCGTCGAGGTAGATGTCGGTACGCGCCGAGAAGCCGCGCAAGTTGATGTTGTTGCCGATCTGGCCGCCTTCGGCGGCGCCGATCGTGATGCCCGGCACGTTGCGCAGCGCGTCGGAGAACGAGCTCGCAGCCTGCGACTGGAGCACGGCCTTCGGGATGACGGTGACGGCCTGCGGAATGTCGCGCAGCGCGGTCGGCACCTTGGCGCCGACGCTGGAGGTGTCGGGCTGGAAGTCGGTGGCGTTGTCTGCCTGCCCCGTCACCTTGACGGCGGGCAGTGTGTTGCTTTCGGAAGGCTGGCTGGCCGAGGGCTGGCTGGCGGGAGAAGCGGACGTTGCAGCCTGGGCAACCTGTACTGCCGGTGTGGCTGGCGTCGTCGTTTGAGCAAAGAGCGGCGTCGCAAAGACGGCCATGACGGCCGCTGCGAGTGGCGTGGTTCGAAGCATCACGATTCCCTGTCGTTGTAACTGATTTTTTCTTGGCGCAACGGGCGGTGCCTGCCCGTCCGGTTCGCGTCTTCGCGCGAACCGCCCCGCCGGTAGCTGTCTCCCCGGCCGGCTCCATCTAAATGAGAATCGGTATCATTACATGAACGGTAATGGTTCGCAATCATCCGTAAGGCATATGTGGTCTTTCTGCATCAAACGTTTAAATGACAATCTGCTTTCGATTGATGAATGGGTCGCGCCTGTTTAATCGCGCGCTCTTGCGGCATAAAGCCAATAAAAAACGGGCGGCGTCTTTCGACACCGCCCGCTTCAACCTTCCCGCTTTTCTACGTCAAATGCCTAGCGAACCTTGCCCGCCTTCCACGCTGCGAGCAGCTGGTCGTACTTGACCGTTTCGCCCTTCGGCTTTTCGTTCGCGAGCTTCTTCCAGGGCGCATGCTGATCCGAGAGCCATTTCGACGGATCGCTTTCCGGGTTCAATTCCGGCGCGCACACCTTCATGCCGGCGCGCTGCAAACGGCCCAGCACCTGGTCCATTTCCTTCGCGAGGCTGTCCATCGCGGCTTGCGGCGTCTTCTCACCAGCGGCAGCCGTCGCGACGTTCTTCCACCAGAGCTGTGCCATCTTCGGATAGTCCGGCACGTTGTTGCCCGTCGGCGTCCACGCGACACGCGCCGGGCTGCGGTAGAACTCGATCAGGCCGCCGTACTTGTCGGCGTTCTTCGTGAAGTAATCGCTATGAATGTCGGAGTCGCGAATGAACGTGAGACCGACAATCGACTTCTTCAGCGACACCGACTTCGACGTCACGAATTGCGCGTAAAGCCATGCGGCAGCACGCTGGTTCGCGGGCGTCGACTTGAAGAAAGTCCACGAGCCGACGTCCTGATAGCCGTTCTGCATACCGTCCTTCCAGTACGGGCCATGCGGCGACGGCGCCATGCGCCACTTCGGCGTGCCATCCGCATTCGTCACGTTGCCGGGCTTGAGCATCGACGCCGTGAACGCGGTGTACCAGAAGATCTGCTGCGCGATCTTGCCTTGCGCGGGAACCGGGCCCGCCTCGCTGAACGTCATGCCGGACGCTTCAGGCGGCGCATACTTCTTCAGCCAGTCGACGTACTTTGTAGTGGCAAAAACAGCAGCCGGGCTATTCGTGCCGCCGCCGCGCGACACGGATGCACCCACGGGATGACAACCATCCGGCGTCACGCGAATGCCCCATTCGTCGACGGGAATGCCGTTCGGAATGCCTTTATCGGCTTCGCCCGCCATCGAAAGCCATGCGTCTGTGAAGCGCCATCCAAGCGATGGGTCTTTCTTGCCGTAGTCCATGTGGCCGTAGACCTTTTCACCGTCGACGGTCTTCACGTCATTCGTGAAGAAGTCGGCAATATCTTCATACGCGGACCAGTTCACGGGCACGCCGAGATCGTAGCCATACTTCGCCTTGAACTTGTCCTGCAGATCTTTGCGCGCAAACCAGTCCGCACGGAACCAGTACAGATTGGCGAACTGCTGGTCGGGCAACTGATAGAGCTTTTTATCCGGCGCGGTCGTGAAGCTCGTGCCGATGAAGTCCTTCAGATCGAGGCCCGGATTCGTGTATTCCTTGCCCTCGCCCGCCATGTAATCGGACAGCGGCACGATCACGCCATAACGATAGTGCGTGCCGATCAGATCCGAATCCGAAATCCAGCCGTCATAGATGCTTTGACCGGATTGCATCGACGTCTGCAGTTTTTCGACGACATCGCCTTCCTGAATGATGTCGTGCTTGACCTGAATGCCCGTGATTTCCGTGAATGCCTTGGCAAGCGTCTTCGATTCATACATATGCGTGTCGATCGTTTCCGACACCACGTGTACTTCCTTGACGCCTTGCGATTTGAGTTTCGCAGCCGTATCGATGAACCATTTCATTTCGTCCATCTGCTGCTGCTTGCTCAGCGTGCTGGGCTGGAATTCGCTATCGACCCATTTCTGCGCTTCTGGCGTACCCGCCAGTGCAGCGTGATTCGCACAAGCCCCCGCGACCACTCCTGCCACTGCGAGCGCGACGATCCGTCTCCTGTGTTGCATGGTCTTCTCCTGTGTCTCCACACCCCTTTGGATCATCAGCCGGTTGCCGCCCGGGGCATCAACGAAACCGGTTTATTTTTAAAGCTCTATCCCTTCCACATGATCACGAACAGCACGACGACGGACGCCGCAAAGCCCGGCCATGCGCTCGCGCCTTCGCCGCTAATCGCAATCCACGCGAGATTCACATAGGCCGCCGTCAACAGTCCGATAAAGAGCCTGTCGCCACGCGTGGTCGCAATCGGCAAAAAGCCTTTGCGTTCGATAGTCGGCGCGCGAAACTCCCACAGCGTCATGCCCGCGAGCATCGCAACCACGCAGCCAAAGAAGATCCCGACTTCGGGTGTCCAGTACATCCACGTGAACATCACACTCTCCCCATCGCAAAGCCCTTCGCGATGTAGTTGCGCACGAAGTAAATGACGAGCGCGCCGGGAATGATGGTCAGCACACCGGCTGCGGACAGCACGCCCCAATCCATCCCCGCCGCCGATACCGTGCGCGTCATCACGGCGGCAATCGGCTTGGCGTTGACGGTGGTCAGCGTGCGCGCGAGCAGCAGTTCGACCCAGCTAAACATGAAGCAGAAGAATGCCGTCACGCCGACACCCGCCTTGATCAAAGGCAGAAAGATCTTGATGAAGAATGCGGGAAATGAATAACCGTCGATATACGCGGTCTCGTCGATTTCACGCGAAACGCCCGACATGAAGCCTTCGAGTATCCACACCGCGAGCGGCACATTGAACAGCATGTGCGCGAGCGCTACGGCGACATACGTGTCCATCAGCCCGACGCTCGAATAGAGCTGGAAGAACGGCAACAGGAACACGGCGGGCGGCGTCATCCGGTTGGTGAGCAGCCAGAAGAACATGTGCTTGTCGCCGAGAAAGCGATATCGCGAGAACGCGTACGCGGCCGGTAACGCGACGAGCACTGACATCACCGTATTCATCAATACATAAATGATCGAGTTGATGTAGCCCCAGTACCACGACGGGTCAGTGAAGATCACCTTGAAGTTGTCGAATGTCACTTGATGCGGCCAGATCGAAAACGCCGACATCGTTTCTTCGTTCGTGCGCAGCGAAATCGACAGCATCCAGTACAGCGGAATCAACGCGAACGCGATATAGCCGAGCAAGACGAGCCCGCGTATCCAGCGGCGGTTATCACGCATTGTCTTCTCCCGTCGTTGCAGGACCGCCCTTGCCGACGCGCTCCATCCAGTTGTAGAGAATGAAACAGAGCAACAGGATGATCAGGAAGTAGATCAGCGAGAAAGCCGCCGCAGGCCCGAGATCGAATTGACCGACGGCCTTTTGCGTCAGGTACTGGCTCAGGAATGTGGTCGAGTCGCCCGGACCGCCACCCGTCAGCACGAATGGCTCCGTATAAATCATGAAGCTATCCATGAAGCGCAACAGCACCGCGATCATCAGCACGCCGCGCATCTTCGGCAACTGGATATAGCGAAACACCGCAAAACGGCTTGCACCGTCGATTTCCGCGGCCTGATAGAAGGCATCGGGAATCGCGCGCAATCCTGCATAGCAGAGCAATGCAACGAGCGGCGTCCAATGCCAGATATCCATTACGAGCACGGTGACCCATGCGTCGGTCGGACTCGCCGTGTAGTTGTAGTCGACGCCGATGCGATTGAGCACGTAGCCGAGCAAACCGATATCGGGCCGGCCGAAGATCTGCCAGATCGTGCCGACCACGTTCCATGGAATCAGCAGCGGCATCGCGAGCACCACGAGCGCCGCCGATGCGCGCCAGCCGGACGCCGGCATCGCGAGTGCAAGCCCAACGCCGAGCGGAATCTCGAACAGCAATACACACGCCGAGAAAATGATCTGCCGGCCCAAGGCGCCGCGCAGATCGGGATCGGTCATGATGTTGCGAAACCACTCGGTGCCGACGAACACATGCTGCGTCGGACTGATGATGTCCTGCACCGAATAATTGACGACCGTCATCAGCGGCAGGATCGCGGAGAACGCGACGCAAATGAAAACAGGCACGACGAGCAGCCACGCCTTCTGGTTGAGCGGCTTCATTACGCGCCTCCTGCGGCTCGCACCGCAATGCGTTCGTCGTTGCTGAAATAGACGGTTTCGGGCGCCGCGACGCGCAACCACACGGGGCCATCCACGACGCGCAAATTCGGCTCCATCTTTGCGTTGAAGATGTGACCTTCGCAGTTCGCTGTCACTAGCTGATAGTTGCCGAGTTGCTGCGCGCGTGTGACTTGCGCGCGGACTGCGCCCGCTTCGCCGTCGTTGGCGAGACGCACAAACTCGGGCCGGATGCCAAGCTTCAGATCGCCGTTCGTGCTCTTGAGGGTCGCGAGCGTATTCGCGTCGACGGCGACGCGTTGCGAGCCGAGCTTGATCGCGCCTTCATCGAGACTAACGGGGCACAGGTTCATCCCCGGGCTACCGATGAAATAGCCGACAAACGCATGATCGGGGCGAAGAAACAGCGCTTCCGGCCCGCCCTTTTGCACGACGCGCCCATTCGTCATCACGACCACTTCATCCGCGAATGTCAGCGCTTCGACCTGATCGTGCGTCACGTAGATCAGCGTGAGCTTCAATTGCTGGTGGATCTTCTTCAGCTGACGCCGCAGCATCCATTTCATGTGCGGATCGATGACGGTCAGCGGTTCGTCGAAAAGAATCGCCGCCACATCTTTGCGCACGAGTCCGCGTCCAAGCGAAATCTTCTGCTTCGCATCCGCCGACAGATTGCTCGCCTTGCGCGGCAACTCACGCGCCATGTCGAGAATGTCGGCCACTTCATGCACGCGCGTGCGGACTTCGGCGGCAGGCAGCCCTCGATTGCGCAGCGGAAAGGCGAGATTGTCGAACACGGTCATCGTGTCGTAGATCACCGGGAACTGGAACACCTGCGCGATATTGCGTTCGCGCGCGCCTTGCACGGTGACATCGCGTCCATTGAAAAGCACTTTGCCTTCCGATGGTGTCAACAGGCCCGACACGATATTGAGCAAAGTCGATTTTCCGCAACCCGAAGGACCGAGCAGCGCGTAAGCGCCGCCGTCTTCCCACACCATGCTCATCGGTTGCAGCGCGTAGTCGTCGAGCGAGGCGGGATTTGGCCGGTACGCGTGACCGAGATTCTGAAACTCAATGCGCGCCATATGCCACCTCCTGCACCTTGGGACGCGCGACAAGATTGGCGTCCGCGCCGAACACGAACAGTTCGTCGGGGTCGATATAGACGTCGAGCTGCGTGCCGAGCGCGATCTGATGCACGCCTTGCAACTGCGCGACGAGATCGATGCCGCCGTGACGCGTATGCAAGTGAAGGTAGGTTTCCGAGCCGCTCAACTCGGCGAGTTCGAGCAGACAGGGCACGGCAATCGAATGCGCGTTGCGCGGCGCAAGACGCAAATGGCCGGGCCGGATGCCGATCCGGCAGGTGCTCGTTCCGACAGCCGTGGCGGCTGCGCGGCGCACGGGCACGTCGATGCCGATGGGCAGACGCGCGTCGCCGTTTTCCAGCAGTTCGCTCGTCAGCATATTCATGGGCGGATCGTTGAAAACGGCGGCGACATCGACATTCGCAGGCGCGTTGTAGACGTCGAGCGTCGGGCCGAACTGCAGCACGCGGCCCTTGTCGACGACGGCCGTGTAGCCGCCTAGCAGCAGCGCTTCGAGCGGATCCGTCGTCGCATAGACGACCGTGGTCTTGCCGTCGGAAAAGAGTGTCGTGAGTTCGGCGCGCAATTCCTCGCGCAACTTGTAGTCGAGATTCACGAGCGGTTCGTCGAGCAGCACGAGCGACGTGCGCTTGACCAGTGCGCGCGCCAATGCGCAACGCTGCTGCTGGCCGCCCGACAGCTCGCCGGGACGCCGGTCGAGCAGATGCTCGATATGCAGCTTCGACGCGACCTCGTTCACGCGGCGGCGTATCTCGCCCGCTTCCGTCTTTTGCAGCTTGAGCGGCGACGCGATGTTGTCGAACACCGTCATCGCGGGATAGTTGATGAACTGCTGATAGACCATGGCGAGGTTGCGCTGACGCACGCTCACACCCGTCACGTCCTGTCCGTCGGCCAGCACGCGCCCTGTCGTGGGCCTGTCGAGTCCTGCCATCACGCGCATCAACGTGGTCTTGCCTGCCTGAGTGGGACCCAGCAGCACATTGATCGCCCCCGGGACGAGCCGCAGATCGACGCCGTACAGATGCGTCAGCCCGCCCGAAACGACGGTGACCCGCTCGAGTTCCAAAACCAAATTGCTCTCCTTTGTTCGATGCTTCTGATGCAGCTTCGCTTTTCTTCTGCTTGTTCTTTGTTCAACCGCGGCTTCGATGCAAATGCAGATGCTTTGGTACGGCGACAACAGTGATTCGACTACGGCGTTCGCATACGCCGGGCGCCGCAAGGCGCGGCCCGGTTTGCTGACGAGAGGCAGGGCAAGGGATAGCGCCGCGCGGGCGCCGGAGAAGCTGTTATCGATCCATTGTCCCGATGGTTTTTATTCGGGCACTTCAAAAACAGGCCATACGACCCATGTTCAAAAAGGAAATCAAAACAACAGCAACAATGTTCTCTTTTGTTCGTTTACGTTTAAATCGGGGTTAACCATACAAAACGTGAACAAACACCATCTACTGTACTTACGGACAGTAGAACAATCTATTACGCATTGACGCGAGTTTACTTACAGAGAGCAAGTTGGCGGTCAGCGTAACAGAAGAAATGCGGTACACCGGGCGGCTGTGCAATTCGTCTGAGCTGTCGAAACCGGCGGTCCCAAAACCGCAATCCGTGCGCGCGAGTCAATCGCATACGTTCTATTTTCGCGCGATGAAAAAGACAGCAGGCTTATGGTTTCCTATGGTTCGCTTCGCACATTTGCAAAACGTCGCCGCGTGAGCGGGCTCCAGCGGGACTCGCTATTTACGAAGCACTCCATCCGTGAGTCCATCCAGAAAGGGCCTTGTTTTTCAGGCTTTTCACGTGTACCGGCCCGTATTCAAAGGAACCGGGATGAAACGCGAAGGCGTGCGGGTATACGTTAATTTGTGCGCGCCGGTCAGCCTCGTTTACTGGACGAAAGCCAGGTCGTCCGAACTACTTTGATCAGACATGATCGAGGGGTTCGGACGTTGTTTGTCCGTACCGGAGGTGTAGCATGGCGAATCTGTCCAGCAGTGCAATCGACGAATTCAAAGCTCTCACGCGGGGCCAGGTCGTATTGCCCGGCGATCCAACGTTCGATGAAGCACGCAGTATCTGGAATGGGATGATCGACCGTCGACCCGCGATCATCGTTCGCTGCGCGGGCACGGCCGATGTCCGTCGCGCCGTCAATTTCGCGCGCGACAACAAGTTGCTGCTCGCCGTGCGCGGCGGCGGCCACAACATCGCGGGCAGCGCCATGTGCGAAGGCGGCATGGTGCTCGACCTGTCACAGATGAAGTCCGCGCGTATCGATCCCGT
This sequence comes from Paraburkholderia steynii, assembly GCF_900100565.1. NCBI lineage: Bacteria > Pseudomonadati > Pseudomonadota > Betaproteobacteria > Burkholderiales > Burkholderiaceae > Paraburkholderia > Paraburkholderia steynii. Next base: position 29,105 of record NZ_FNDI01000033.1, read on the forward strand.
CGCGCGCCGCGCCTATGTCGAACCCGGCTGTCTGTTGCGGGACTTCGATCACGAAGCGCAAGCCTTCGGGCTCGCCACGCCGCTCGGCATCAATTCGACGACGGGCGTCGCGGGCCTCACGCTCGGCGGCGGCTTCGGCTGGATCAGCCGGCGCTTCGGGATGACGGTGGACAACCTGATTTCAGCCGATGTCGTCACTGCCAATGGCGAATCGATCCGCTGCAGCGCCGATTCGCATGAAGATCTGTTCTGGGCAATTCGCGGCGGCGGCGGCAATTTCGGCGTCGTCACGATGTTCGAGTTCAAGTTGCACGAAGTGGGACCCGAGGTCTATGGCGGCCTCGTCGTGCTGCCGATGGACCAGGCGCGCGACGCGCTAGTCAAATATCGCGCCGCGCTGGAAACCTGGCCCGACGAGCTGACTGTCTGGGCCGTCGCGCGCTTCGCGCCGCCGCTGCCCTTCCTGTCCGCCGACGTACACGGCAAGCCGATCATCGCGTTTGCGGTCTGCTACACGGGGCCTGTCGCGAACGGTCCGGCCGTGGTCGAAGAAGTGCGCAAATTCGGTACGCCCTACGGCGAACATCTCGGACCGATGCCGTTCACCGCGTGGCAACAGGCATTCGATCCGCTACTGACGCCGGGCGAGCGCAATTACTGGAAGTCGCACAATCTCGCAACGCTCGACGACGGCCTGATCGACGCATTCGTCGATGCCATCGCCAATCTGCCGTCGCCGCAGTGCGAGATCTTTTTCGGCGCAATCGGCGGCCAGACGATGCGTGTGGCGCCCGATGCAATGGCCTACTCGAATCGCGACGCGAAGTATGTGATGAACGTACATGGCCGCTGGACGGAAGCCGCCGACGACGAGCGCTGCATTGCATGGTCGCGCGCGTTCTTCAATGCATCGGCGCCGTTCGCGCTCGGCAGCGTGTACGTGAACTTCATGACGGAAGAAGAATCCGCGCGCGTGGGCGACGCATACGGTCCGAACTACGCGCGGCTCGTCGCGGTGAAAGACCGATACGATCCGCAGAACCTGTTCCGCCATAACCAGAACATCAAGCCATCCTCAATGGCCTGAACACAGCGCCTCCGGCATGCCGGATAGCAATCGTTGTCTCGTTGCTATCCGGCATCGTTTTTCAGCGCCCCGCTTCCATCGATTCACGCTGCACCGCGCGATGCGTGGATGCATCGCCTCACGCTAAAGTATCGTGTACGCCCACGACGCTGCCCCTTCTGCCCAACGCACCATGCCGCGCATGCACATCGCCTTGCTGACGATCGTCGCCATGTTCGCCTTCGCCGGCAATTCGCTGCTATGCCGCATTGCGTTGAAGGGCACGTCGATCGATCCCGCAACGTTTACGTCTGTGCGCATCGTCTCGGCTGCCATCGTGTTGTGGATCATTCTGCGCAGCCGCGGCCAGTCGCAACCCATCGCCGGCAACTGGCTTTCCGCTTTTGCGCTTTTCGCGTACGCAGCAGCGTTCTCGTTTGCCTATGTATCGCTGGCGGCGGGAACGGGCGCGCTGCTGCTGTTCGGCGCGGTGCAGGCGACGATGATCGGCTACGCGCTCTGGCGCGGAGAACGTCTACGGATGCTGCAATGGACGGGCCTCGCATGCGCGCTCGCCGGCCTCGTCGCGCTCGTGCTGCCCGGCGTGAGCGCGCCGCCTCCGCTCGCGTCGCTGCTGATGCTGTGCGCGGGCATCGCGTGGGGCGCGTATTCGCTGCGCGGCAAACGCGCCGCCGATCCGACGGCCACCACGGCAGGCAACTTCATTCGCGCCATCCCGTTCGCGGCGGCGATCAGCATCGCGATGTTTGCGCGTGCATCGATCGATAGAACGGGCCTGCTTTTCGCGGCGATATCCGGCGCGTTGACGTCGGGCGTCGGCTACGTGATCTGGTACGCCGCGTTGAAGGAACTCAAGGCCGCCACGGCCGCGACCGTGCAATTGAGCGTGCCGCTGATCGCCGCCATGGGCGGCATCGTGCTGCTCGGCGAACCGCTGACCGCGCGTCTCGCGTTGAGCGCGGCCGCGATATTGGGCGGCATCGCGCTCGTGGTCGGCCGCCGTTGACTATCGTACCAACGAATGAATGAACGAACGATCGGATCGCGACGTGACAAGCGCACCGATATATACGGTAGAATATATCGATCGTTCTAGTCTCGGGAGAGTCGGGGTGGGCAGCACTCGTCGCGATGCGCCAACGGATGCACTATCCGGGAAAATCAGCACGCTCAAGCCGATGTCGGCTGACGTGCGCGCGCAGCAGATCCGTGACGTGGTCGATGCGTTCAGGCGTCTGCGCAGCAGCGTCACGCGCTTCGTCCAGATGTTCGCGGCCGCGCGGAACGCGGCGTCGATGGCCGAAGGACTGTCTTCCGCGTCGTTGCGCGAATTGCTGTCGATGCTCGCCAGCGAAGCGCAAGCCGCCCGTTTTGCGCGGCTGCGCGAGTTGAAAATCGCGATCCGCCAGGCGCGCGTGCTCGAACGTACACGCGACGCGGTGTTTTCCGAGTCCTTCAGCACGAACCCGACGGCGATGCGCGAAACGGTGACGGCGCTGGAGCGAGTCGATGCGATCCTCGTCGGACTGTGCGTCGAGCACGTGCTGGAGCGGCACAAGCCCACGCCACCGCGCACGGTGGCGCTCAAGCCCGCGCCGCTGCCAACGCGCAGGCGTCAACCCGAACCGGTGCACTGATTCTCGCCCCGACGCGCACTCGCTATATTCGATGGTATATTTCGATAACCCGTTCGCGCATCCACCCCGGTCCGCCGTCATGTCCGGATAGAGGTCTTCATGCACGCTCCGCCCTTTCGTCTCGCCCGCCCGGGCATCGATACGTCCATCGGTTCCGCACAACGCGCCGATCCCTGCTGCGCGCCGTCGAAGGCGCAACTCGCCGATCTGAAACGACGCACCCGGCTCGCGGAACTCGATGCGCATCTGCACTGCTCGATCATCGGCACGTGTCTGAGCACGCATGAATTGCGCAAGCTCGTGCCGAAGTTCACCGACCTCGACCGTCAACGCGCCACCGACCTCGAAATTCACCACACGGCTGTAGAGCTTGCGATCGAAGGCGGCGCGGGCGGCAAGGCGCTGCAAAAGGCACTGGACGAGCGCTATGCCGGCGCGCTCCGGCTGTTCGACAAGGCGAAAGACCCCGACGCGGTGCTCGCGCTATGGAAAGAAGCGCTTAAGAGCGGCGACATTCCGCCCGCCTACTGGGCCCTGATGACGCATCCGCAAACCACCATGAGCGTGCGGCAATCGGCGTTCGGCGACCTGCACATGCTGTCGCATCTGGTCGGCGCCGCGAATCGCGCGGATATCCGGCGGCTCGTCGCGTTGGAAGAAGACAATGCCACGTTGCGCACGAAGATCGATCGCCAGCAAAGCCGCCTGCAGGAGATGAGCTTGCAGCGCGACGCCGCCGCGCAGGAACTGGAAACGCGCGCGGCGCACGCCAAGGCACAGGATGCCGGCACCGACGACGCACTACGCGCCGAAGTCCAAGTGCTGCGCGAAGCATTGACAGCGCGTGACGAGCGACTCGCGCTGCATACGAACCGCCGTGAAGCCGCCGAACAGCGTGTCGCCGCCGAACAGGAAAGCGCCCGTGCGTTGCGCGCGCGGCTCGATGAAATGGATGCGCTCGTGAAAACGCTGCAAGCCGAAGCGAGCGCGCTGGAACGCACGCTTCAGGCCACGGCGGGCGACGACCCGTCCGGGCGTTCGGCCTCGCTGGCGATTCTGGAACGCATGCGCATCGTGTATGTCGGGGGAAGGCCGGGTTCGAATGCGGCGATCAGGCGGATCGTCGAATCGGCGGGCGGCGAGATGACCGTGCATGACGGCGGCATCGAGGATCGCAAGGGCTTGCTGGCGGCTGCATTGCCAGGCGCGGATATGGTGGTGTTTCCCGTCGACTGCATCGATCACGACTCGATGAACATGCTCAAGCGTATCTGCGAACGCGGCCACATTGCGTGGTATCCGCTGCGCACCGCGAGCGTCGCGAGTTTTGTCGAACTGATCGGGCGGCTCAATGCCGACGCGCAGACGAACACGCAGTCCGGTGGAGCGCCGCGCTTCTGTCTGCGTCACGGCTAGGCGTCACGCGCAAACCGTTCAAGATCTACCGCCGCACCATCTTCGTAAGCGCGGCGATATCGTCGGCGCATGCGGCATATGCCTGCGCTTCGATGCCCCGATAGAGCCGGATGATCTCCTCGCCGACGGGCGTCAGCGCGCTGCCGCCGCCGCTCTGCCCGCCATGCTCGGACACCGTCGCCGGCGATTTCAGCGAACGGTTCAGTTCATCCATCAACAGCCACGCGCGCCGATACGACATGTTCAGGCTGCGTGCCGCCGCCGAAATCGAACCGTGCTCGCGCACCGCTTCGAGCAGCGCGACCTTTCCCGGTCCCAGCGCGATCGTGCCTTCCTGCTGAATGCGCATTCTGAAGCGCACCTCGGGCTTCGGATGTGCCGATGTCTTCATGTTGTTTGCCGGTTGACTCATGCGCGCAAGCATACACGATGCCATACGCACGACTTCAATCGGCACTTGCACCAGTACGCGGCCAGCTCACGCCAGCAAAGACGACGACCACGTTGACGGCATCAAAGCTCAAGCACGCGCGCAACCACACCCGCGAGCCGTTTCACATGACGCGGCGCGGGCAGAATATCAGCGGCCGAAAACAGAATGGGCGCGCCTTCGTCGACGGAAAGCGGCTGGTCGCCGCGTTCGAACGCGACGAGCACGCGTTCGCCGATCGGCGTGTTGAACAGTTCATGCCATGAGAACGTCACCGCGTAACCGTCGTGAGCATGCGCGATGAAAATGGTCCGCTTGAAATCGCCGGGCCGGTCGTTGCGCAGGCCCGCCATGTCGATCAGATCCTTCAGCAGCACGCCGCGATACTGATCGACCTTGCGGATGAAGCGGTTCGTCGTGTAGCAGCGCAGGTCGAAGGGATCGGCCGTCACGCTTGCGTGCTGCCGCAGATCGTCGATCGTCACCTGCATCGGACGCAGAAAATCGCCCGCCAGCATGACGGCGCCTGCCGTCGTCTCCTGCAGCGGCAGCGCCGCCGAGCCAGTCATTCCCATCGTCCATCTCCATTGCGTCGCGACGCTGTCATGCCCACGATGTATCGGTGGATATATTACGCTGCTCGCGAACTGGCTGCCGAAGGGAAACGCGACATAGGCGGCATATCGCACGGCTTATGACGTGCGGGGCGCGGGGCCGCCGCCCGCGCCCGGCGTCGACGCTCAATCGACGCCGACGATCACGCTCGAAGCCTTGAAGATCGCCGCAGCCGCCTTGCCGCTGGTGAGGCCGAGACGGTCGACGCTGTCGTTCGTGACGATCGCGGCGACCTGCGCGCCGCCCGCCGCCGAAATGATGACCTCGCTATTGACCGCGCCCTTCGTGACCGACGCGACCGTGCCCGCGATGCAGTTGCGCGCCGACACCTTGCTGCTGTCGGCATCGACCATCACGATCACCGACGAAGCCTTGACGAGCGCGAACGCCGGCTTTCCCGCCGCGAGCCCGAGCGACGACGCGCTGCCGTGGGTGATTACCGCGACGATCTCGAGTCCGTCCTGGGTGCGGAGCGTGATCTCGTCGTTGACGGCGCCGGCCTTGACGGCCGTGACCTGACCGGCGAAATGATTACGTGCGCTGGTACGCATGCGACTCTCCTTCGGGTTGCCCCTGTGTGTTGTTCAGTGTGGACGAACGGCAAGTCCGCAGTGTATCGCGCGGCCTGTGACAGGCCGTCATCGGCTCGGTCGGCCCCTCACGGCACGCTATGTGACGCGGACGTGACAAGACAGTGGCATCCCGGTTGCTCATACCTATCCAGACGAAAACAGATAAAAGGAGCAGCCATGGACACGATTGGATTGTCGCAGCGCATCGAGGAAATCGAACTGGCCCTCATCGGGACCTTCGAATCGCCGAAAGCGCCCACTGTCAGCGCCTATCAGGAAGGCCCGACGACCTGGCTGATGCTCTCGTGGGTCGTCGAAACGGGCCGCGACACGACGCTCGATGCGCGCTGCGTCGTAACGCTCAAGCTCGGCGATGCGCAGATCGACCGCTATGCCGCGCTCGATACGGCCAAGCGGCGCGTCGCGCAGGATCGTCTGAGGGATCTCGTGCGGCAGCATGTCGAAGTGTCGAGGGCGCAGCCGGCTTCGACGGACAGCTGTTCGATCGAACTCGACGTGGACGACACCATCTTCGACGTGCCCGACGAACCCTACGACATGCTGTAACGCCCGCAGCGCAGCAACGGCCGGAACGCTTCCAGTCCCGCCGCCAACGGCAATAGACTATGCTAACGCGCGAGCCTGTGCGCTCGCGCCGTCGCACACGCGGCTTTCCATTCGAGTCTATTGCCCATGAATTCCACCACCGACGATACCCCGCGCCCCGCCATGCGGGCGCTCACGCCGCTCGAAGCCCGCGTGCTGGGCGTGCTGTTCGAGAAGCAGCATACCGTGCCCGACACCTACCCGCTGTCGCTCAACTCCCTCGCGTCGGGCTGCAATCAGAAGACCTCGCGCTCGCCCGTGATGAACGTCAGCGAATCCGAGATTCTCGACGCGATCAACTCCATGAAGCGCCTTTCGCTGGTGCTCGAAGGCAGCAGCAGCCGCGTGCCGCGCTTCGAGCACAACATGGAGCGCGTGCTCGGTCTGCCGCGCCAGTCGGCGGCGCTGCTGACGGCGCTACTGCTGCGCGGCCCGCAGACGGCAGCCGAGTTGCGGCTCGCCACCGCGCGCCTGCACGGCTTCGCCGATACGTCGTCCGTCGAGGCGTTTCTCGAAGAGCTTGCCGCCAATGATCCGCCGCGCGTCGTCAAGCTGGGCCGCACGCCGGGCGAGCGCGAGAGCCGCTGGATGCATTTGCTGTGCGGCGAGCCCACGCCCGAGCAGATCGGCGCCGCGGCACTCTCCGACGAGCCGCTGCCGCCCGGCGAACTCGAAGCGCTGCGCGCCCAGCAGCGCGAGTTGAGCGAGCGCGTCGAGCGGCTCGAAGCGCTCGTGAAGCACCTCGCGGGCGAGCTTGGCGTGTCGCTCGATGAACTGAAGGGAAACCTGTAGCCGCTGCCACCGGACAGGTTTGCCGCGCGCGGGTCGCGGCAAACCGTCAGCGCTCCACCACCATGTGACTACGCCGCCGCATGACCGGGCCAAGCCAGATCAACAAACGATCCAAAACGCAACCGCCTTGCCAGGCAGGGCACCAGACAGGGCACAAAACAGGCCGCCAAACGGGTTGCTAACCGCCCTTGACGAATGCGACGATGCGGTTGGCGCGCGGCCGACGCCAAGGCGCGCCGCCTTTCGCCCTGCCCCGCTGTGCCTCTTTTGCGATTCACTGTGCCAGGAGACTGACCGATGAACGAGCACGACGACCCCAATCTGCCCACCGCTTCCGACCTCCCCGCCGACGACCGCCCCGACGATCCCGACCGCCGCCGCGTCCTCACTGGCCTTGCCGCAGCGGGCCTCGGCCTCGCGCTGGCGGGCTGCCAGTCGGTGGACAGCGCCTCGACGGGCGCGCCGCGCAGCGCGGCCGACGCGCGACTCGACAACGCGTTGCGCGATCAGGTCAAGCGCATCGTCGTGATCTACGCGGAGAACCGCAGCTTCGCGAACCTGTACGGCAACTTCCCCGGCGTACAGTATCCGCTGTCCGCCGTCACGCCCGATCGTTACGTGCAACTGGACCGCGATGGCAACACGCCGCTCGCCACGCTGCCGAAGATCTGGGGCGGCCTCGTGCCGCAAGCGCAGGAAGTCGACGGCAAGCGCTACATGATTGCCGAGCGCGATATCGCTGGATTGCGCAACCAGCCGTTTCATCTGACCGACGCGCACGGCGCGCCGCTGCCGAACAGCGTGATCACCCGCGACCTCGTGCATCGCTTCTATCAGAACCAGATGCAGATCAACGCGGGCCGCAACAACCAGTTCGCCGCATGGGGCGATTCGGGCGGCCTCGTGATGGGGCATTACCGCAGTTCCGGCGAATCGCTGAAGCTGTGGGCGCTCGCGCAGCAGTACACGCTGTGCGACAACTTCTTTATGGCCGCGTTCGGCGGCTCGTGGCTGAACCACATCTTTCTGATTTCGGCGCAGGCGCCGCTCGTGCCCGATATCGGCAGCGGGCCGGGGAAGAAGCTCGTGTCCGTCGTCGAAGGCGACGACCCGACGGGCACGCGTCTGAAACAGGCGCCCAGTTCGCCGAAGACGGCGCTCGAAGGCCCGCCGGTGTTCGTCAGCGACGGCCTGTTCACGCCCGACGGCTACGCGGTCAACACGATGGCGCCGCCCTATCAGCCGAGCATGGTGCGGCCCGCCGAGGGCGGCGACCCCGCGCTCGCGAACCCAGGCGACCCGAAGGTGCTGCCGCCGCAGCGCTACGCGACGATCGGCGACCGGCTGAGCGACAAGGGCATCGACTGGGCGTGGTATAGCGGCGCCTGGCAATACGCGCTCGATCATCGCGACACGGGCGCCGTGCCCGACTTCCAGTATCACCATCAGCCGTTCAACTACTTCGCGAACTTCGCGCCCGGCACGGCGGCGCGCGCGCGGCATCTGCGCGACGGAGGTGTAGGCGACGACGCATCGACCAACCGCTTCATCGCCGATATCGACGCGGGACGTCTGCCCGCCGTGACGTTCTACAAGCCGCAGGGGAATCTGAACATGCATGCGGGCTACGCGGACGTCGAGTCCGGCGACCGGCATATCGCGAACGTCATCGAACATATCCAGCGCGGCCCGCAATGGCAGAACACCGTGATCGTCATCACACACGACGAGAACGGCGGCTGGTGGGATCATGTCGCGCCGCCCAAAGGCGACCGCTGGGGACCGGGCTCGCGCATTCCGGCGCTGGTCATTTCGCCGCTCGCGAAGAAAGGCTATGTCGATCACAGCGTGTACGACACCAACTCGATCCTGCGTCTGATCAGCCGCGTGCATGGGCTCGCGCCACTCGATGGCGTCGCGCTGCGTGACCGTGCGCTGGTGCAGAACGGGCTGACGCCCATCGGCGATCTGACGGGGGCGCTCGATCTCGCGTGATGCCGTTATCGAAGTTGCATTAAAGGAAACACATGTTCGTCGTGTATTGGCTGGAAGAAGGCACGTCGATGGGAACCGCTCGCTTCGAGCGGTTCGCCGCCGACGAAATGACCAAAGCGCTCGCGTTCACCGAAACGCTGCGCAAGCAGCAGGCTGCCGGCGATGACGTGAGCTTCGTCACGCTCTGCAGCGAGAACCCGCGTTCCGTCGGCAAGGCCGGCGCGTCCGATCCGCCCGCCGATTACGCGTGGAAAAAGCGCCGCCCATGAGCGCGGCTGTGGCATACATGCCACGCGTCCCTCGACGCTTCGCAACACAATTGCGCGCATAAAAAGCAAAAACGCGAAGGGCTGTAAAACATTCAGGATTCCAGAAACATCCGTCACGGCTGTCTGTCAGATTCCCGTTCTGCGCCGCCCAGTCCGCGCCGCGCCGTTCGCCCGGCACGCGCGAACCGATGCCGCGGCATCGCAGAACGACAAGAGGAAGACCGACATGACATCTACGCAACCGAATCGTCGAACGCATGCGCGCGCGTGCGCGGGCCTCGCCCTGCTATCGCTCATCGGCGGTTGCACGACGCTGCCCTGGCAGATGACGCCCGAAGATCGGTCGCTTCAGCAGCCTCCGCAGACGGCAGCGTCGCCCGCTTCGACCGACCGTCCGGCACGGCGCCCGCCCGTCAATACCGACAAGCCGCTGTCCGACGGCTATTACCGCGTGAAGCCCGGCGACACGCTCTATCGCATCGCCGCGAGCCACGGGCAACGCAGCGAAGACATCATCAAGTGGAATAACCTCACGGACCCGGGCCACATCGAGACAGGCGGCGTGCTGCGTGTCACGCCGCCGCCCGATGCAGCCAGCGGCAGCGATGCGTCCGCGCCGTCTGCACAGGCAAAGCAACAGCGCACGACCACGCCCGCAAAGCCCGACGATGCAGCGAAAGCCAATCCAAAAGCCGACAAGGCCGACAAGAGCGCGGACACCGGCAAGCCGAGCTTCGTCTGGCCTGCGCGCGGCACGCTGAGCGCGACGTATGGACAGGGCAAATCGAAGGGCATCGTGATCGCGGCCAAAGCCGGCGATCCGGTGAAAGCGGCGACGTCGGGCCGCGTCGTGTTCGCGGGCGACGGCGGCAAGCCGTACGGCAAGCTGATCGTCATCAAGCACGACGACACGCTCGTGACAGCCTACGGACATAACCGCAAGCTGCTCGTGAAAGAAGGCACGAGCGTCAAACGCGGCGAAACGATCGCCGAGATGGCGGCGACGGACCACGGCAACGGCAACGGCTCGATGCAATTCGAAGTCCGCAAGGACGGCAAGCCCGTCAATCCCGCGACCTATCTGCCGCCAGTCGGTTCGTAACGCACGAGCACAAACTAAAAAGCCGCGAACGGCGCGCTGCCGTTCGCGGCTGGGTCTTCCCAGCTTGGCGCTTTGCGCTCAACGCACCGCGTTGGCCTCGACCAGCGGATCGAGATTCCCCGCGGTTTCCAGCGCGTTGAGATCGTCGAATCCGCCCACATGCGTTTCGCCGACGAAAATCTGCGGCACCGTGCGGCGCCCCGTGCGTTCCATCAACGCGAGCGCCGTGGCGCGGTCGCCCTGAACGTTGATTTCCTCGTACGACAGACCCTTCTTCTTGAGCAGCGCCTTCGCGGCGAGACAGTAGGGGCACGTCGGTGTCGTGTAGATCGTGATTGAGGACATGATTATCTCCGTGAGCGTAGTGAATGCGGCGCGTTACTGGCCGCGATAGATGTCGTCGAATGCGGACGATGCGCCCGCCAGCGAGCGGGCACGCGCCGCACGGAAACCCGAGCCGGCGCTGCCGCTTACCGACGGACCGTATGAAGTCGCGATCAGATCATGAGAGAGATGGAACACGTGCGGCGCAGCGGCCGAGTAATTTGCCGGTTCCGGATAGTTCGTGTCGCTTTGCGGGTACTGGCCGGACTGCTGCGCAGCGATCAGTTCGGCGCGAACCTGAGCGCGCGTCGCCGTCGATTGAGATTCAGCCTGGCTTGCGAGCGGCAGACCCAATGCAGCCGCGAGAACGAGAGCTTGATAGACGCGTTTCATGTTGAGCACCTTTGAGAAGCATTGCCGTCGGCGACGGGATGGCTCAACTGTAGGTGCGCATCGGATGGCCGTTAATGTCGGCGCGTCTCATGAAGATGCTTGATCGGCTCACCGCTTTTGCGCACAGGCGTCGTGAAGCGTCACGCGCGGCTTGTGCGTGATAGCTCGATGCCTTGTGCGGTAAGGGTTTCCGGGCAATGCACACGGCCGGTCGCAGAGGCCCCGGCGCGTGCTGTTCGGTTTATGAAATTCTCTATTGCTCTGCGTCGGCCGCAGTTTCATCCGCCGCGGCATCCTGCGACTGCATATGCCCGCCCGATCCGCGCCAGCGCGCGGGTGTCACGCCGATCTGCTTCTTGAACACGCGCTGGAACGCCGCTTCCGACTGATAGCCGACCGTCTCGCCGATATCGCCGACGGGCGTCGTCGATTCGAGCAGCAAGCGGCCCGCGATCGTCATGCGGACTTCGGTGAGCACATCGGTCGCCGAGCGACCAATCGCTTCCTGGAACTGCCGCACGAAGGTTGCGCGCGACATGTTGCACAGTGCGGCGAACTGGTCGAGCGTCCACGGCTTGCCGGGCGATTCGAACATTGCCGAGACGGCCGCCTGCAGGCGCGGACGCCCCGCCAGCGCCAGCAGCCCGTGCGGCGGATGCGCGGCTTCGCTCGCGAAGCGCAGCGTCAACGCGAACAGTGCCGCCGACAGATGATTGACGAGCGTTTCGCTGCCGGGGCATTCGTCCGTGGCCTCTTCGCGCATCAGTTGAATGAGCCGCGCGAGCCGCGAGCCCGCGACGCCGCCCGGCTGCTCGCCATTCGCCGCTGGATCGCCATTGAGCGTCGTATGCGCACCGCTGCGCACCACCAGCCGCGACGGCAGGTGATCGCGTAGCAGCCGGTCCGGCACGGCGCCGAGCAGAAAGCGGCCGCACAGGATGTCGGCCGTGTCGCCCGTGCCGCTATTCTCCGCGACCGTCAGCATGATGTTGCGCCGCTCCGTGACGGGGACGGGCTGCGCGCCGCTGCCGTCGTGGATACGGTGCGGGCTGCCCGTTGGAAACACGATGATGTCGCCCGCGGCCAGATGCTCGGGCGGCCCGTTGCCGTCTTCGAGCACCGCGCACCCCGACAGCAGCACGTGATACGGAATCTCTCGCACGCCCGCGGGGCCTTCTTCGATTGCCCATGGCGCGCCGAAGTGGCAGCGGACATCGACACGCCCGCTCACGGGCATCAGCGACAGGAAGCGGCTTAAGAGATCCATTTGAGCCGATTAAGCATGTTTTTGAATCGTTCGAGGATTAGCAACGCGCACGCAGGACCGTACAGTGGAACCGTGCAATGCAAACCGATTCTACTGGACGGCAGCGACGCGCGCGGCACAGCACACTGATTCCGCCACCGCCCGTCTGAGCGAGGAACATCATGAAGACGCTTCATATCGATGTCGCAGTGATTGGCGCGGGCAGCGCGGGCTTGTCCGCCTTCCGCGCCGCGAAGGCGGCCGGCGCGAGTGCCGTGCTGATCGAAGGCGGCGCGTACGGGACGACCTGTGCGCGTGTCGGCTGTATGCCGTCGAAGCTGCTGATCGCCGCCGCCGAAGCCGCGCATGCGGCGCGCAGCATGGCGCCTTTCGGCGTGCATGTCGATGGCGCCGTGCGGGTCGACGGACGCGAAGTGATGGCGCGCGTCAGGCGCGAGCGCGACCGCTTTGTTGGGTTCGTCGTCGAATCGACGGAAAGTATTCCCGATGAAGAGCGGCTGATCGGCTACGCGCAGTTCATCGACGACAACGTGCTGCAGGTCGGCGAGCACACCCGCGTACACGCGAAGCGCGTGGTGATCGCGACGGGCTCGTCGCCGTATGTGCCCGCAATGTACCAGGCACTCGGCGACCGCGCGATTGTCAACGACGACGTGTTTGCGTGGGACGATCTGCCGCGCAAGGTTGCTGTGGTCGGCGCTGGCGTGATCGGGCTGGAACTGGGTCAGGCGCTCGCGTGGCTTGGCGTCGACGTGACGATGCTCGGCGCGCGTGGGCGCGTTGGGCCGTTGAGCGATCCGGCGATCAAGGATTATGCGCGTGATGTGTTCAAGGATTCATTTCACTTTGAGACGCATGCGCAGGTGGAAGCGGCCACGCGCGAAGGTGACAGCGTGCGTTTACGGTATCGCGATGGCGCGGGCGAATTGCACGAAGACACGTTCGATTATGTGCTGGTGACGGCGGGCCGTCGGCCGAATATGGACAAGCTCGCGTTGCATAACACGACGATCGAGGTCGATGCGCGCGGTGTGCCTGTGTTTGATCCGCTGACGTTGCAGGCGGGCAAGCATCCTGTGTTTATCGCGGGCGATGCGAATGATGTGCTGCCGCTATTGCACGAAGCCGCCGATGAAGGTCGCGCTGCGGGCGACAATGCCGCGCGGTATCCCGATGTGAAGCCGCTTGTGCGGCGGGCGGCGATTTCAGTTGTGTTTTCTGAGCCTGGGATCGCGATGGTTGGGGCGCGGTTTGTGGATCTTGCTGATGGGTCGTTTGTGACGGGTGAGGTTAGCTTTGAGGATCAGGGTCGTAGCCGCGTGATGTTGCGCAATCGCGGGTTGATGCATGTGTATGTTGATCGCGCGACGCGCCGGTTTGTGGGGGCTGAGTGGATCGGGCCGGATGCTGAGCATATCGCGCATTTGCTGTCGTGGGCGTTGCAGATGGGGCTTACCGTTGATGCGATGCTCGCGATGCCTTTTTATCATCCCGTTGTTGAGGAGGGTTTGCGGAGCGCGTTGAGGAGTGCTGCTGCGCAGCTGGCCGTTTAAGTGATTTTTGGGGTTGGTTTTTGGGTTCGGCGCGGGCTGTGAATTGGCTTTGCGGTGCTGGTGCGGTGGTTTGGTTTTTGCGCCGGCAGCTCGGTGTGTTTGTCTTTGCGCTGGCATCCGCGAATTGTTAGCGTGCTTCAAGCGTCGCCCCTGTGCGGGGCGGCACCTACTTTTCTTTGCCGCCGCAAAGAAAAGTAGGCAAAAGAAAGCGGCTAACACCGCCAACACTTCTGCTTGCCTGAGGGCCCCCAAAGGGTCTTACGCTTCACACGGCAATCACGTGACCCATGTTCGTTGCCAACGCTCTTGCGCTGCGCCTCACCCGCTTCACGCGCCCGCATTACAGCACGTCGTGCCAGACAGTCCACCGCCGCCCAGGTGGCAAACTGTGTGTAGGCCGTAGTGCCACACGCGCCTCACTCCGGACCGATAGCGCATGCGTGCCACCGTGTACGAGCGCTACCCTGTACGACGCGACAACCTACACACAGTATGCCACCTGGGCGGCACATACCATTTGCTGCCGCTTGCCCGAGTACGGGTATTCGAAGCGGGTGAGGCGCATATTCAAAGCGTTGGCAACGCACGCAAACAGAAATGCTGCCGTGTGAAGCGTAAGACCGGTTGGGGGCCCTCAGGCACGCAGAAATGTTGGCGGTGTTAGCCGCTTTCTTTTGCCTACTTTTCTTTGCGGCGGCAAAGAAAAGTAGGTGCCGCCCCGCACAGGGGCGACGCGTGAAGCTAGATAACAAATCGCGGATGCCAGCGCCAAGGCAAACACGCCCTAGGATCCTCGTGGCGAATGCGCAGCGATCAGGGCTGACGTCTCCAACGCAAATCAACATGCGAAAAAAAACGCGGCACGAGGCCGCGTCCAAGCGTGTTGTCCGCTGCGTGCAGACAGGATGAAACACAACGAGTCTAAAGCATTGCGCGAAACGATAAACCCCGCAATCGACAATTCATTATCGTTGTTCCCGCAATATTCCCAGATGCATCATGATGCCGCGAAATATTTGCGGCAATACGCGTTAATTCTCGTTTGCCAAAAAACAATCCGCTAACGCGTGCCTAAAGAAAGATGATCACGGAAATACTGTTTGTATGAAGCCGCAATAATCACGTCATTGCGTGTTGTGAATTTCACTAATGCGTTTTTTTGGATTTTTTACATTTGTTGTGTGCGCCTTTAGTCTCTCGCTCATTCAATGCTTTACCACACGCAGGAGAAGAGAAGAATGAAGCGCACTGCCCTCTCGATGATCTCACTGGCCGCACTGGCCACGGCCACCAGCGCCGCTCACGCACAAACCAGCGTCACGCTGTATGGCACGATCGACACGGGGATCACCTACGTTCACAACGCGTCGGGCAACAACAGCCTGTGGTCGCTCGGCAATACCAGCGCAGGCAATCTGTCAGGCACGCGTTGGGGCCTCAAAGGCAGCGAAGATCTGGGCGCAGGCCTGAAGGCGATCTTCCAGCTCGAAAGCGGCTTCGATCCGAGCACGGGCAAGATGGGCCAGGGCAGCCGCCTGTTCGGCCGTCAGGCATTCGTCGGCCTTTCGCAGGATCAATACGGTTCCATTACGCTCGGCCGTCAATACGATCCGCTGATCGACCTCGTGCAAGGCATCACCGCCGACAACTACTTCGGCAGCGCATTCGCCACGGCAGGCGACGTCGACAACTACGACAACAGCTTCCGCGTAAACAACGCGGTGAAGTACACGTCGCCCGTTTTCGCAGGACTGCAGTTCGAAGCGATGTACTCGTTAGGCGGCGTCGCGGGCAGCACGGGTTCCGAGCAGTCGTATTCGGGCGCAGTCGCGTATAACAACGGGCCGATCGGCCTCGCGGCAGGCTACTACTACGCGTCCAACAGCCCGGCATCGGAAGGCATTCGCACGACCTGGAACAGCACCTCCGACGGCACGTTCGACGGCCCCGTCAATCTCGGCTATCAGACAGCGCACTCGATCGGCATTGCACGCGTGGCAGGCCAGTACACAGCCGGTTCGTTCACGTTCGGACTCGGCTACAGCAACGCGCAGTATCGCCGCGACGACAGCTCGGTGTTCGGCACGAACGAACGCTATAACACGGGCCAGGGCTTCGTGAACTATCAGGCCACGCCCGCGATGCTGGTCGGTGTCGGCTACAGCTACACGCATTCGAACGGCGACACGTCGGCGACGTACCATCAGGTGTCGCTAGGCGCGGACTACAACCTCTCCAAGCGCACCGACCTCTACATGACGGCTGCGTATCAGCATGCGAGCGGCCAGACGCGCGACGCGAACACCAACACCATCACCGACGCGCAGGCATCGATCGGCTCGTATGGCTATGCGGGCACGAGCCATCAGGAGATGGTGAATCTCGGCATTCGTCACAAGTTCTAACGCGCTTCGCTGATCGTCATAGACGGCGGTTTCGTTCCGGCACGCAGATGCGGCCGGTTCGAAGCCGCCGTTTTTCATTTCCGGCACCCGTTGATAATGGCCTAATCATTCTGTCGATAATGGATCTTTGTATGGACCATTATCAGCCTTAGTCTCCGTACTTGGGCTCCAGGGCCCTGGCATACACGGAGATCATCGGATGGAAACGAAAGTCTTTCTGGCAGGCGCGGCGGGTGCGATCGGCAGCGCGCTGGTGCCGATGTTGGTCGATGCGGGATACACCGTCTACGGCAGCACGCGCCGCGCCGAGCGCGCATCGCAAATCGAACAGGCGGGCGCGACGCCCGTGATCGTCGACGTGTTCGACGCGCGCGCGTTGACCGAAGCGCTGCGGCGCATCGAACCCGCCTGCGTGATCCATCAGTTGACCGACCTGCCGCCCGCGCTCGATCCCGCGAAAATGCAGCAGGCGATCGCGGACAACGCGCGCATTCGCGACGAAGGCACGCGCAACCTGATCGCAGCGGCGCGCTCGGCGGGCACGAAGCGCTTCGTCGCGCAAAGCATCGCGTGGGCGTATCGCGACGGCGCGCAACCCTACGACGAAACGCAGCCGCTCGATACGGAAGCCGAAGGTAATCGCCTCGTGACGGTGCGTGGCGTCGTATCGCTCGAAACACAGGTTCTGAGGGCGCCGCTGATCGGCACGGTGCTGCGTTATGGGCAACTGTACGGTCCCGGCACAGGCAGCGACCACGCGAAAGGCGCAAGCCCCGTCCATGTCGACGCGGCCGCGCACGCCGCCGCGCTCGCGTTGCGGCATGCGCGAGCCGGCGCGTTCAACATCGCCGAGGACAATCCCGTCGTATCGACGGAAAAGGCGAAGCGCCAGCTTGGTTGGTCGGCGGACTGGCGGCGCAGCACGACGAACGCACTGCGCGCGGCGCAATGAATCCCGCTCACCTGTTCGCGGGTGCGAACGCGCGGCATGCGCGCACGGTCGCCACGGTCGCCGCCCTTGCGCTCGCCCCACTTGCCATGCTGCCGACGCGCCCCGCCATTCAATGGCTCGACGCGATGTGCAGTACGCCACTGCTCACCGACGCATCGTCGTCCTCCGATGCCGCCGCCCAGCGCCCAACGACGATCTCGCGCGTACTGTCGTGCGAGCCACTCGCGAACGTGCCGGGCAAATCCGTGACGACGGTCGTGGTCGACTTTCCGCCGCGCGCCTACACGGGCGCGCACCGGCATCCCGGCTCGGTGACGGCCTACGTCATCTCCGGCACGCTGCGTTCGCGGCTGGACAGCGGCCCGGCCGTCGACTATCGCAGCGGCCAGACATGGTTTGAACCGCCCGGCACACTGCACGACTTCGCCGAGAATCCGGACCCCGCGCAACCCGCGAAACTGCTCGCCGTGTTCGTCACCGATTCGAACTGCGGTCCGCTCGTGCTGCCGCCGTGATCGACGGGTATCAGGTCTTGTAGAGCATCTTCTGCAGAACACGCGCGAGCGTCCGGGCGCCCGCGTCGATCTCGTCCGCGCCGACGCCCGCAAAGCCCAGCACCAGGCCGGCGGGCGCCGCGCGCTGCACCGCGTACGACGACAACGGCCGTGTTTCGATGCCGGCTTCGGCGGCAAGGCGCGCAGCCAGCGCATCATCGGCGCCTGCGGGCAAAAACGCGGGCGCATCCAGCCCGGCGACGATCGGCGGCAACGCGAGCAGCCCGGCCCAATGGCGGCGCGCCGCTTCGCGCAGCGCTTCGGCGCGCTCGCCATACAGCTCGCGCATGCGCCGCACGTGACGACCCGCATGCCCTTCCGCGATGAACGCGTGAAGCGTCGCTTGCTGATCGAGCGGCACGTGCCGGCCCGTCAGCGACCATGCAGCGACGAACGGATCGACGAGCCGCTCCGGCAGCACCGCATACGCGATGCGCAGCGCGGGAAACAGCAGCTTGCTGAACGTGCCGCAATAGATCACGTTGCCCGCGCTGTCGAGACTCTTCAGCGCGGCCAGCGGCCTTCCTTCAAAGCGGTACTCGCTGTCGTAGTCGTCCTCGATCACCAACGCGCCGCGCGCGTGCGCCCAGTCGAGCAACGCGAGCCGCCGTTCGAGCGACAGCGCGGGACCGAGTGGCGCCTGCCGCCCGGCCGTCACATAGGCAAGCCGCGCATCGGGCGCGAGCGCGCGGCCCGCTGACACGTCGATGCCGTTCGTATCGACGGGCACGGCGGCGATGCGCGCGCCCGCCGCTTCGAGCACGAGCCGCGCGCCCTGATAACCGGGGTCTTCCATCCACGCGGCGTCGCCGGGGTCGAGCCACAGACGCGCGGCCAGATCGATCACCTGCTGCGCGCTGCCGACGATCGCAACGTGATCCGCCGTGCAGGCGATGCCGCGTGTCACACGCACGTGCTCCGCGATCACTTCACGCAACGGACGGTAGCCTTGCGCTTCGCCGTCGGCGAGCATCGAGCGGTTCGACAGCCGCGAGCGGCGCGCTGCGACACGCGCCCACAACGCGAACGGAAAGAACTGCAAATCGGGCTGGCTCGGACGAAATGCGCGCGTCGGAAACGAGCGGCCTTCGACGGCGAACGCGCTGCGCGCCAGCAAGCGGCCGCGCGCGGACAGCGCGATGCCTTCATTGCGGCCCGCGTCCGCTTGCTTGCGTGCATGCCGCGCGGTATCGGACACGGGTGCGGATTCGAAGCGCCCGTCCGGCAATTCGCTCGCAACGAAACTGCCACGCCCGACCGCGCCGGACAGATAGCCTTCCGCCGCGAGTTGCGCGAACACGCCCAGCACCGTGCCCCGCGACACGCCATGACGCGCTGCGAGGTCGCGCGTCGCGGGCAGGCGCGCGCCCGGGCCGAGCCGCCCTTCGAGAATGGCCGCACGCAGTTCGCCATAGAGCCAGCGCTGTAACGGCACACCGTCAGGCCGTGCGTTCAATGCCAGGTCGATTTCCGTTGCGCGGCGCATGCCGTTACCCCGTAATTGGATCAGCGCCCGGAATAATAACTACAATTTCGACCAGGCCAATTTCACGATTATGCCTGTCGCCCCGCTTTGCCGTCTTCATACAAATGCGCGCGACGCAGTTGATACACTGATCTGAACGGGCTGACACGCACCCGCTCGTTCTGCGCCCGGGTCTGTGTCTTGCTTACAATAGCTGCCCTCGTATCAATCGCACGGCCACCACCGGCACACGCCATGAAAGTTCCGCTCACCCCGCACCGCGCTTCGCCCAACCGTGTCTACCCGCCGGGAACACCGGGGCTGCACGGCCTGACGTCGGTGATTACATTCGTCGTTGTAGTCAGCGGGTTGTACTTTGCGCGTGAGGTGCTGATTCCGATCACGCTCGCCGTGCTGCTGAGTTTCCTGCTCGCGCCGCTCGTCGGCCTGTTGCGGCGTCTTCATTTCGGCCAGCTGCCGTCGATCTTCGTCGCCGTGCTCCTTGCCGTCGTCACGCTGCTCGCCGTCAGCACGCTGATCGGCGCGCAGATCGCGCAGCTTGCGAGCTCGCTGCCGCAGTACCAGGCGGCCATTGAGCGCAAGGTCGAGACCGTGCAGGAGAAAACGGTGGGACGCGCCGATGCGCTGCTGTCGCGCGCCGCGACTGCGCTTGCGCGCGTCACACCCGACCGGCCCAACACGCCGCACGAAGCGGGCCGCTCGCAGAAACCGACCGTCTCCGCACCGTTGCCCGTCGAAGTACACGAGCCCATACCGTCGCCGCTGCAACTCGCTCAACGCGTGTTCTCGCCCGTTGTCGGACCGCTCGAGACGATGTTCATCGTGCTCGTTGTGACGATCTTCATCCTGCTGCAGCGAGAAGACCTGCGCGACCGCCTGATACGCCTGTTCGGCGCGCGCGACCTGCATCGCACGACCACCGCGATCAACGACGCGGCGAGCCGCCTGTCGCGCTACTTCGTCGCGCAGCTCGGCGTGAACCTCGGCGCGGGCGCGACGATCGCTATCGGCCTGGCGATCATCGGCGTGCCGGGCGCGCTGCTGTTCGGCGTGCTGACCGCGCTGCTGCGCTTCGTGCCTTATATCGGCACGTGGATCGCGGCGCTGCTCGCCGTGATTCTCGCCGCTGCGATCCAGCCGCAATGGACGATGGCCGTGTGGACGATCGTGCTGTTCGTGACTATCGACGTTGTCGCGGGCCAGGTGGTCGAGCCGCTGTTGTATGGGCATAGTTCAGGGCTGTCGCCGCTCGCCGTGGTCGTCGCGGCAATTTTCTGGAGCTGGCTGTGGGGGCCGATCGGCCTCGTGCTGTCGACGCCGCTCACGCTATGCCTCGTCACGCTGGGCCGTTACGCGGAGCGCCTGAAGTTCCTGACGGTGCTGCTCGGTGATCAGCCTGCGCTCACCCCCGCGCAGAACTTCTATCAGCGCCTGCTCGCCGACGATCCACACGAGGCCATCGTGCAGGCCGACCGGTTCCTCAAGGAAATGGCGCTCACCCGCTATTACGACGACGTCGCGCGCGAAGGCCTGCGGCTCGCGCGGAACGACACGCTGCGCGGCGTGTTCGCGCCCGAGCAACTCGCGCGCATGAACGAGACG
This sequence comes from Paraburkholderia steynii, assembly GCF_900100565.1. NCBI lineage: Bacteria > Pseudomonadati > Pseudomonadota > Betaproteobacteria > Burkholderiales > Burkholderiaceae > Paraburkholderia > Paraburkholderia steynii. The sequence continues at coordinate 50,162 of NZ_FNDI01000033.1, forward strand.
TTGCTCGATATCATCGAGAACCTCGAGCAATTCGACGGCATGCCCGAAGAGAAGCCCGATCCGAACGGGCCCGATGCGGCGTCTGCCGTGTTGCCGGAAGACGCCGCACAGTTGCGCGTCGTGTGCGTCGCGGGCCGTGGCGCCTTCGACGAAGTGACGACGGCGATTGCTGTGCAGTTGCTGACGCGCCGCGGCTTCGCGCCCGTCACGGCGAACTACGCGCAGTTCCGGCGCGGCCACATGGAAACGCTCGGCATCGACGGCGCGGCGATCGTCTGCGTGGTCACGCTCGACGCCCCCGAAGCGCCACCCTATCTGCGCAATCTGCTGCGACGCATCCGTGAGCGCGCGCCCGGTGTGCAACTGATCGTCGGCATTGGCGGGCAATCGGAGCGCGTCGATGAAGTCGGCGCATTGAGCGACACGCAAAACGCCAACGCGTTCAGCGACCTCGTCAATCAGTGCGTGCAGGCGGCGAACGCGGTGTCCGCGCCGCTGGTCGAGAAGGCGCCACGCAGCGTCGGCGCGTGAATGCGCGTGAATGCATAGGCTCTGGCTTTAGGCGCGAATACACCATGCGCTTCATACGTTCGACCTACATAAGCGGCTGACGCGTAGTTTGTCCGCACCTTCGTGCTGCAAAGCGCTCCCGCGGTGATAAGCTGAATGAAAGCGCGCGTCATGCGACCCGCAAGCTGACGCGTGCCTCTTCCATCGCCGCCGGGAGGCTCATGTCCGCGACCGCCCCGAAGTGGAGACAGCAAATCCGGCTGTGTACCGCGCACGACGGCGCGCGCATCGCGTACGCGACCTGCGGCAGCGGGCCGCCCATCGTCAAGGCCGCGAACTGGCTGAGCCATCTGGAGTTCGATCTCGCGAGCCCGGTATGGAGCCACATGATTGCCGAGATGTGCCGCGACCATACGCTGATCCGCTACGATCAGCGCGGCTGCGGCCTGTCGGATCACGACGTTGCCGATATTTCATTCGATGCATGGAAGCAGGACCTGATCGCCGTCATCGATGCGAGCGGCGTTGACCGCTTTGCGCTGCTCGGCATTTCGCAGGGGGCATCAATTGCCATCAGCTATGCCGTCGCGTTTCCGGAACGCGTCTCGCATCTGATCCTGCATGGCGGCTACGCGCGCGGACGGCTGGTCCGCTCGCGCACCGAGCAGGCGCGCGATGAAGCCGAAACGCTCGCCAAGCTCGCCGAGATCGGCTGGGGCCAGCACAATCCTGCCTTTCGCCAGTTCTTTACGACCCAGTTCATCCCGGGCGGCACGGCCGACCAGCACCGCTGGTTCAACGAACTCGAACGCATTTCGACCACACCGCAAAACGCCGCGCGCATCATGCGCGTCTTCAACTGCATCGACGTGGTCGATCTGCTGCCGCACGTGCAATGTCCGACACTCGTGCTGCACGCAGTGCGCGACGCACGCGTGCCATTCGAAGAAAGCCGCCTGTTGGCTAGCCTGATTCCCAACGCGCGCTTCGTGCCGCTCGAAAGCGAGAATCATCTGACGCTCGAATCCGAGAACGCGTGGCAGCGCTGGCGCGACGAAGTGCGCGGCTTCCTGCCGCCGGCTAAGCACGCCAACCCCGTGTTCTCGTCACTCACGCGGCGCGAGCGCGAGATCGTCGAACTGATCGCGGGTGGCCGCGACAACGCGCAGATCGCTGCGCGGCTCGGTCTATCGGAGAAGACCGTGCGCAATCACATCACGAGCATCTTCGCGAAGCTCGAAGTGGAAAGCCGCGCGCAGGCCATCGTGATGGCGCGCAAGGCGGGCTTCGACGCGCCCGCTGCCTGATCGTCGCCTTGACGCACTGCATGACGGGGCGCATGTCCCGGCTTTTCGCGACTTTGCTGCAGTGCTCACAGCGAGTACCGGGACTCGCGTCTCATGTCCGATCAAATGCCGATCCGCACAATGCGCATCAGCGTTTCGCTACGGCACGCAACACACCACGGCGCAGCGCTTTGAGTCGGCGCCCTCTCTCTTCGTTCTTCTTTCGGCGCCACCCCACTGCAATCCCGCCGAAATGGAGTTCTCAGATGCAAGCTGTAGAGTATCAACTGCCTTCCCATCGCTACGCCAAATGCGTCGAAGTGTCCAAGCGAATCCGCTGGGATATCGACAACGACGTGATCCGCGGGCGCACGCTCGATATCGATCAGAAGTTTCTGCCGGACGGGCTGTCCCAGGTGTATCGCCTGCCGTTTCTGAATGACGCTGAGCGCCGCTTCTATTCGCAGGTGCAGGGTCGCACGTACGCGAACATGTTCAAACTCGTTGAACGCTTCATCGGCGCAAAGATGCTCGAACTAGGACGCGATCATGCGCTTGGCGACCAGATCGCACTGGAAGCCGTCGTGCGTCTGACGGACGAAGAACTGAAGCACCAGGAACTGTTCCGCCGCATCGAGTTGCTCGCGGGCGCGGACATGCCCGCAGGTTATCGCTTCCTGCCCGATCCAGACGATATCGCCATGTTCGTGCTGGGCAAATCGACGTGGGGGATTCTCGCGCTGACTTGTTTCATCGAAATCTTCTCTCAGGTGCATTACCGTCAGAGCATCGAAGCGGACGACACGCTCTCGCCACTGTTCAAGGACGTGTTCATGTACCACTGGAAAGAAGAATCGCAGCACGCGATCATCGACGAACTCGAATGGATGCGCGAGGATGCGAAGCTCGACAAGCCCGCGCGCGATGCTGCCGTCGACGATCTGATCGCGCTGGTGGCGGGCGTCGACGGCGTGGTGCAGATGCAGGCGACGGAAGATGCCGCGTACTTCTGCCAACATATGGGCCGTACGCTGTTGCCCGCTGAAATTGCGGAGGTGCAGGCGGCGATGCTCGACGCGTATCGCTGGCAGTACATCGTTTCTGGTGTCGAAGAGCCGCGCTTCCGCTCGCTGCTCACGAGCGTGATCGACGAGGAGCAGGGTCAGCGCATTTTCGCGGCGCTGGCGCCGATCATGAAACCGACGCTTGATCGGCAGACGTTGCCGCTTGTCTGAGCGGGTATCGGCTGCACTACGCGTGACATGCAAACGGCGGGCGCCTCAGGGCGCCCGCCGTTTTTCATGCGATGCTCTCGCGAACGCCAATGCCGATTTTCCCGCCCTCGCCGATATGCGACACTACGCACGCAAACCCATGGCACCGCTAGCGCAGAGGGCGTATGAAGGTTCCGTACCGATACCTGTCCGCGATGGTCATCAATGTCGCGCTGCCGTGGCTCGCGTACCGGCTTGCGCTGCCGCATTGGGGCACGACGGGCGCGCTCGCCGCATCGGCCGCGCCGTTGATTGCGTGGATTGCATGGGACCTGTATCACTCGCGGCATTTCGATTCATTGAGCGCCATCGTGCTGGCGGGCATCCTGCCGCTGCTCGCGTGGGCGCTGATCGACCGGGGCGAGCACCGGCGCGCGCTCGAAGACCCGATGGTGGCGGGCGTCATCGGCATCACGTTTCTGCTGTCACTGCTGCTGCGCAAGCCGATGGTCTACTACCTCGCGCGTTCGACGGCGTCGCGTGAATCGCTTGAAGGTGTCGAAGAGTTCGAGCGCCACTATCGCGAGCGTCCCAAACTCGTCGCGCAGATCCGCCGGATGACAGTGGTGTGGGGCATCGGCTTGACGGCCGAGAATGCCGCGCGTTACTGGGTCGTGACGAACTTGAGCGACGCGCAACTGGCGTTGCATATTTCGATGGCGCTGCGCTGGGGTGTCTATGGCTCGCTCACGCTATGGACCCTCTGGACGCGGCGCCGCCTCAAACGCATTGACGCTGAGAGAAAAATGGAGTCTGCATGAAAGAGCCGCTATTGATCGCCGATGCACGTTTGCCCGATGGCACGCACGTCGACGTGTCGATCGTCAATGGCCGCATCGACGCGATCAGTCCTGATTTACGGGTCGAAAACGACGTCGTGCGCGAAGATGCCAATGGTGCGCTACTGTTGCCTGGCTTCGTCGAAGGCCACACGCATCTCGACAAGACGATGTGGGGCATGCGCTGGTATCGCAACGACGTGGGACCGAAGCTCACCGATCGCATCGAAAACGAGCGCCGCTTTCGCGCGCAAAGCGGACACGACGCGGCCACTGCTTCGCTCGCATTGGCCCGCGCCTTCTTGCAGGCGGGCACGACGCGCTTGCGCACGCATGTCGATATCGATACCGACGCCGGCCTGAAGCACCTCGAGGGCGTACTGAAGACGCGAGACACACTACGCGACGTGCTCGACATGCAGACGGTTGCGTTTCCGCAATCGGGCATGCTCAAACGCAAGGGTACCGTCACCTTGCTCGACGAGGCGCTGCGCGCGGGCGCCGACGTGCTCGGCGCGCTGGACCCGGCCTTGATCGACGGCGATCCCGTTGCATCCCTGAACGCGACTTTCGATCTCGCCACACGCCATCAGAAGCCAATCGACATCCATCTGCACGAGCCCGCCGAGATCGGCGCATTCACCCTGAAGCTGCTGCTCGATCGCGTCGAGGCGCTCGGCATGCAGGGCCGCGTCGTGATCAGCCACGCGTTCTGTCTCGGCGCACTCGCGCCGCGCGAGCGCGATCCGCTGCTCGAACGGCTCGCGTTGCTGAACGTCGCGCTGCTCACGACAGCGCCCGCTTCCGTGCCCGTGCCGCCGCTTGCCGCATGCATCGAGAAAGGCGTCACGCTGTTCGGCGGCAACGACGGCATCCGCGATACATGGAATCCGTTCGGCTCGCCGGACATGCTGGAGCGCGCGATGCTGATCGGCATGCGCTACGACTTGCGTCGCGACGATACGCTCGCCATCGCGTTCGACTGCGTGAGCCACACGGCTGCACGCGGCTGCGGTTTCGTTGACTACGGCCTGCACGTGGGCGCGCGCGCGGACCTCGTGCTCGTCGACGCGGAAACCGTCGCGCATGCCGTTGCTGCGCGTCCTGTGCGCAAGCTGGTCGTGGCGAATGGGCGGATCGTTGCGCGCGACGGCGTGCTGGTCGAAGGCGTGTGAACCGCCCTTGCTGATGAACAAACAAAAAAGGCCCCAGCATGTGAACCATGCAGGGGCCAAGCTTTGCGCTGTTTTATACGTTAACGCTCAGGCCACTTACGACGCCGTCATGACGGGCACCACAGCCGCCGGATCGCTGATGCTCGTCTTACCCGTTTCGACGTGACCGGCAAGGCGACGCTGGAACGACGCGTCATCGTTGTCGCTCACCGTCAGGTCGTACCAGTGGTGGCTCGCCGACAGCACCCAGGCCTCTTCGATCGACCCGTTCGGCGGCACGATCACCGGACGCGGATGCGCGCCATACGCGTTATCGACCACCGAGAGCCGCGCGATGCTGTCGCCATGATTCGTGAACTTCAGATACACGTTGCCATTGCCGACGTCGTAATGCGTCTTCACTTCCGGCAACGCGGGCTTGCGGTTGTGGCCGAACAGGCCCTGCACATTGGCCTGGTTCGACTGCGGCTGCGCGTTGCCCGCGAAGCGGCGCACGAAACCATTCGGGCCGTACACGGTGAACGCGTACACGCCATTCGTCGACGACAGGTTGAAGACGTCCTTCAGCGTCTTGCCCGCTTCCACCGTATAGCGCCACGGACCATCCGTGCGGTTGGTCGAGTACACATAGAAGTGCGCGCCCTGATCGCCCGTGTTGCCGATTTCGATCGTCAGCGAGTTCGCCTTCTCGTCGACCTTGCCGTTCACATGCAATTCGTACGGCAATGCACGCGCGAAACGGATACCCGCTTCCTGCGGATCGATCGCACCCGGCACGGCAGGCACCGTCGGCGCGGGCTGCGTCGCGCACTGGTTGTCGGCCATACTCTTGTAGTTGCTCGTGTCCGGCAGCGGCGGCATCTTCGCATCCGGCGTGCGGAAATCGAATGCCGTCGTGAGGTCGCCGCACACCGCGCGGCGCCATGCCGTGATGTTCGGCTCATGCACGCCGAAGCGCGTTTCGATGAAGCGGATCACCGACGTGTGATCGAACACCTGCGAGCACACGAAGCCGCCCTTCGTCCACGGCGAGACGATCGTCATCGGCACGCGCGGTCCGAGACCGTACGGCAGGTTGTCGGCCGTATAGCTGCCGCCGCGGCCCGGATTCACTACGTCATGAATCTCGCCGTCCGCCGTCACCGTCGAAAGCCCTTGCGCGCGCGACGTCGCCACTTGCGGCGGCACGACGTGATCGAAGAAACCGTCGTTCTCGTCATACATGATGAAGAGCACCGTCTTGCTCCACACCTCGGGGTTCGACGTCAATGCATCGAGAATCTGCGACGTGTACTCCGCGCCGTACGCGGGCGTGTACTTCGGGTGCTCCGAGTACGCGGCGGGCGGGCACAGCCACGACACTTGCGGCAGGCGGTTGGCCTGCACGTCGGCCTTCAGGTCGTCGATCGTGCGCACCGTCTGCGCGCGCTGGAACAGCGACGAGCCCGGTTGCGCGTTGATGAAGTTCTCGAAGTTCTGCAGGATGTTCGTGCCGTAGTTGCCGTTCAGCGGGTCCGAGCCGTCCGTGCCCTGCTGATAGATCTGCCACGAGATGCCGGCCGCTTCCAGACGCTCCGGATAGGTCGTCCACGACAGCAGTTGATACTTCGGCGGCACGTCGCCATCCACGAAATCATTGTTGTCGAGCAGCGGGCCGCCCTTCGTGCCCGTCGGATCGACCATGCCCGTCATCAGGTACGAGCGGTTCGGGTGCGTCGGTCCCGGCAGCGAGCAGAAGTACGCGTCGCAGATCGTGAACGCATCGGCCAGCGCGTAGTGGAACGGAATGTCCGAGCGCAGGTGATAGCCCATCGTCATGTCCGTCTTGTTCGCGGGCCACTGGTCGTAGCGGCCGCCGTCAATCGCGCCGTGCGTCTTGTACCACGAGTGATCCAGATCGCCGACGCATTGTGCGCTCGTGGTCTGCGTGTTCAGGTGGAACGGCAGCACGGGCTTGGTCGGATCGGCTTTCGACGGCTGATACCAGACGGGCTTGCCATTGGGCAGCGGGATCGGAAAGCGGTCGTTGTAGCCGCGCACGCCGCGCATATGGCCGAAGTAATGATCGAACGAACGGTTCTCCTGCATGAACACGACAATGTGCTCGACGTCACGGATCGAGCCCGTGCGCGAATTGGCGGGGACGGCGAGCGCATTGCGGATCGATTCCGGCAGCATCGTCACGGCGGCGGCGGCGCCCGCGGACGTTGCAGCGGTCTTTAGAAAACGGCGACGGCTATTGGATGTCATGATGTTATTGCCTTCTTCTCGGGGGGAAAGGAATTAACAAGGGAATAACCGCGCGTATTCACGCGCGTTTCTTTGTTTCTTTATTTCTTTATTGCCTGAACGTCGATTCAATGACTCGCTTCGCCTGGCGCGTAGCGAAGAACGGGCGCGACCTGCTGGTTGTCGGCAGCAAGGCTGGCCTGCGCGCTGAGAATGGCGGTGCTGTCCTGCGCGTCGCTTCGCGTGTTGTCGGCCGCGTTCATGCCGCTCGCGGCCGGCGTATTAAACGCACTGGCCGAATTGCCCGTCGTCGAAGACGGCAGCGGCAATCCAGGCGGCGACGCGGAAGGCGCAGCGGTATTGGCTTGCGACGCGCTGGGCGTGGAGTTGCCGACCGTGGCGGCATCGTCCGCTCCGCATGCGGCGAGGGCGAACGATGCAAGCACAACGATTGCGCTCACGCGCAAGGAAGAGAGAGGGAGTCCGTTCATTCGAGCGTCCAGGTTCCAGCGGAATCGACCGATGACGGCTTGCCCGGGAAGGCTGGCCGTCGCTGGAAACGCAGTCTGAAGTCGAATGAAGAACTTATTGTGAAACGTTTGACAAGGAAAAGAAATACCTTGAAATACTTCTTATCGGAAAGCCATTAGAAAGCGAAAAGAAACACGAAAGTCATCATGTAATTGTCTTTAAAGCAATTCGGCATTAAATGCCAGATTGCTTTCCTTGCGTTTCGCATACGCGGCATATTCGACCGGCAACGCTTCATGGCTTGCGCTCGTCGGTACTATGAGCGGCGTGCCTCGCGCGAACTCGACGCAACATCTTGCGAGCACGTCCGTCGGATCGACGAGATGTGCGCTGCGGCCTTTGCGCGTCACCGTCGCCGCTTGCGGGAAAAGAAGCGGCAGCTCGGTGCAGGCAAGCAGAATGACTTCAACCCGCTGCAACAACAGGCTTTCGACGGCCGCGATGATGTCGTCGGCGCAGTCGCCGTTCGTGAAACCCGCCTTCACGCCCCGCGCGCCGTAGATCGCGTTCATCACGCGCGCCTGCATCGCGAGCGGCGGCAGGACCTGGGTCATGCCGCGCGCTTCGAGCGCCGAGCGATAAACACCGCTTGCAATCGTGCCGTCCGTGGCGAGCAGGCCGATGCGATCGACGGCGGGAAACGTCGTGCGCAGATAGTCGGCCGTCACGTTCATCATGTTGATGATAGGCACGCGCAAGCGTGCTTCGATCGGCCCGATGAACGCATGCGCGGTATTGCACGGAATCGCGATCAGATCGGCGCCGCCGTCTTCGAGCTTTTTGCATGTCGCGTAGAGCGCGAGCGTCGGGTCCGCGCCATCGCCCGTCAGATGATCGGTGCGGTCGGGAATCTGCGGGTTCTGTTCGACGATGACCTTGATGTGATCCTGATCGCGCGCGGCGGGTGTATTGCGCACGACCTTGTGCATGAAGTCGACTGTCGCGGCGGGCCCGACGCCGCCGACCACGCCAAGCTTGATCTGACGCGCCGGCTTGCAATGCTCGGCGAACAACAGATGTTGCGCGTACACCGAATAGCTGTCGACGATCGGCACGGCCAGCGCGCCGAGCCGCCGCAGCGACAGGGCGCTATCGGTGCTGCCCGGCAGCAGCACGTCGACGCCCTGCCCGATCAGCGTTTCGCATGCTTCACGCAACCCGTCCACGCCCTTCAAGCCGACGCTCACAACTTCGATACGCGCGCTCTCGCCATATCGTTCGAACAGATGGTGCTCGCACAGCACCGGCGAGGTCAGCACGCCGACACGGCGCGCAAGCGGAAAACGCTGGCGAATATGCGCAAACAGAGCGGCCACCATGTCGACGATTGCGAGCGTCGTGTTCTGCTGTAATTCGTCGATAAACAAATGGCTTTCGAAGCATGGCAGCGCAACAGCGGGCAAGCCGCGCTGTTCGAAATCGCGTATCGCATCGAATACGCGCAACTTGTGTTGCGCTGAACCCGCAACATAAGAAATTGACGCACGGCGCTCGATATCCGATATGCGTTCGACAGCAATATCCAATGGCTGAAACGTACGCGCAGTGGCATTGGCGTCATGCATTTTGCGCAACACATCCACGCTCGCGAGACGCGCTGCGCCGCCGACAATGCCGAGCGCACGCCGCCCCATCCCAGACGATGTATTCATAGTCCCTCGCTTGCTGTCTTATTGGATGCGCGCATTCCGGCGAGGCCGATGTCCTGGCCGCCGGCGCCTTACATCGAATCTCGTTATCGCGGCGCCGATCAGAATATAAATCCGAATGAGCATTTATGTCGCATGAATAAAAGGGAAAGTTTTCCTATAAACAACAGGCTTGGCTAATTCGCGCTTTTTAACGGTTGCCAATTGCGTGTGGTTAACCCCTACATGCGCCGGAATTGTTAATTAACGGCGACTGATTCCATTCCGAACGGCAACCCTATGCTCGCTTATCCCACTCGCTTCGGGCCCATCCCTTGCTGAATTCGCAGCCTTGGGGAGGCAGAAAGACGCCAAAGCGCCAAATGGAGACCCGTGAAGATGGCAACGAAAAATCCACACGACAGCGATGACGAATTGCAATGGCGTGCGATCGGCGCGCACATGACCGACAACCGGCGCGTGCTGGTCGTCGACGATTACGCCGATGCCGCCGACGCGTTGCAACTGCTGCTATTCGCAAACGGCTTCGAATGCCGCGCGATGCACCGCGCCGAGGACGTCTGCGAACTCGCGTCCCAATGGCAGCCATTTGCGGTCGTGCTCGACATTGCGATGCCGGGCGTCGATGGGCTCGAGCTTGCGCGTCGCCTGCGCGCCTCTGAATCGACCTCGCATATGTTGCTGATCGCGTGTACTGGCTACGCGTCGCAGCTCGATCGCGAGCGGGCGCGCGAAGCCGGCTTCGATGCGCATTGCGCGAAGCCGCTCACCCCGCAGCGTCTGCTCGAACTGTTGAAGCGGGCGACATCCGACGACGCATAGCGCGTGTGTAATTCATACAGGCATGCCTGCGCCGTGCCGCCGCATCCATACCGCAAAGGACTAGTCACGCGCCTTCACGCATCATGGGCGGCAACGGCGACAGGGGCAGGCACGCGAACTGCTGTCACGTTGTCAGCCCTCGCCGCACAAAGGTTTAGCGCGCCCGGGCGGCTGCGGCGAAGCACCAAGGGAGGCGCTAGCCGGGGATCTCGCGTTGACAGACAGGAGATTAACGATGCATAGAAGAAATTTCATACTGAGCACCGGCGCCGCACTCGCTGCGGGCGGTCTTGCCCTCTCGGGCTGCACGATGACGGGTTCGAATTCCACGACGAGCACCAGCAATTCGGACAAGCGCCGCGCGATCGATTCGAGCGTCGATGAAACGCTCTCGCGGCTCTACACGACCGCGCACGGCTCACGCGAGCTGGTCGCGAAGGCGCGTGGCGTGCTGGTGTTCCCATCCGTCGTGCAGGCGGGCTTCTGGATCGGCGGACAATATGGCCAAGGGTCGCTGCGCGTCGGCGGGCAAACGGTGGGTTACTACAGCACGGCAGCGGGTTCGTTCGGCCTGCAGATCGGCGCGCAGTCCAAGGGCGTGATCTTCCTGTTCATGACGCAGGATGCACTCGACAGCTTCCGCAACAGCCAGGGCTGGTCGGTTGGCGGCGATGCTACGGTCGCGCTCGTGAAGGTTGGCGCAAACGGCAACATCGATACGACGACGGCTACGAAGCCCGTGCAGGCATTCGTGCTGACCAATGCCGGTCTGATGGCGGGCGTGTCGCTCGAAGGCGCGAAGATCTCGCGGCTCGATATCTGAGGCGTAGTAGAGCGCCGATGTACACGGGGCGCGCAATGCGCCCCGTATGACGACATTGAAGTGTCGAACGCTCGTGCAGGATCAGTACGCCTGTGTAAAACCCTCTCCTTTTCCCAACGCGATTTTGCATTCGCACGGCCGGCACCCATCCATTGCGAACCTTCACCAAGTTGACGCATTTCATCCTCTACAGTGCTTCATGCACCGCAGTCCCGCGTCGCTCAAAGATCTGAAGAAAACGCCGAGGCTCGCCGTAGAAGCTTCACGGTACGCGCGTGCCGATGGCACACCGCTTGCTGCTCACGGAAGCCGTCTTCCCTCGCCTCTATCGCCGACCCGATCCGACGCACGGATCGCGCCAGCCATCTGCGGCGGCAATCCATCTGCGGCGGCAATTCAAGCGTCTCACTCAATCTACTCTTTCACCAGGAGTCACAACCTTGACGCTGAACGTCCTTCTCGTCGCCTCGGAGGCGATGCCGCTGGCTAAGTCCGGCGGTTTGGGCGATATGGTGAGTGCGTACGCCGCCGCGTTGCGCGATGCGGGCGTCGCTTCGACCATTCTATTGCCTGCGTATCCTGCGGCGCTCGAACGCGCGGTGGGCGTGACGCCCATCTGCCGCATCAGCGGCTTGCCGGGCGGGGACGCGCGACTGTTGCGCGCGCACATGCCCGATACGGGCGTGCCCGTCCTGCTCCTGCAGATGGACCATCTGTTCAAACGCGACAACCTCTATCAGGACGAGCAGGGCCGCGACTATCTCGACAACGCGATCCGCTTCGCGTCGCTTGCGGCTGCCGCAACGCGCATCGCGCGCGGCGTGCGCGGCGTGCAGATGCCCGACATCGTGCATGCGCACGACTGGCACACGGGCCTCACGCCGCTGTTGATGAAGCTCGCAGGTGTCGCGGCGAAAAGCGTGTTCACCGTGCATAACCTTGCGTTTCAGGGCAACTATCCACTCGCGCTCGGCAGCTGGATGGGCGTGCCGCCCGAACTGCTCGCGCCAGCGTTGACGGACCCGCGCAGCATCGAGTTCTACGGCGCGCTCAGCATGATGAAAGCGGGCATCGTATACGCGGACCAGGTCGTCACTGTCAGCGAGAACTACGCGCGCGAAATTCTCACGCCGCATTTCGGGCATCTGATGGAAGGCGTGCTGCAGGCGTGCTCGCACAAGCTGTCGGGCATCACGAACGGCATCGACAGCGCGACATGGAATCCCGCTACCGACCCGATGATCGCGCGCGCCTTTTCCGCCGACGACGTGCGCGGCAAGCAGGCCTGCAAGCGCGATCTGCAGCAGACCTTCGGCCTGACGGTCGATCCGTTCGCGCCGCTGGTTGCGATCGGCAGCCGTCTCACGTCGCAAAAGCTTGCGGACGTCGTGGTCGAAGCATTGCCGTTACTGCTCGCGCGCGATGCGCGGCTACAGGTCGCGATTCTCGGCAAGGGAGGCGCGTATCTCGAAGCCGCAGTGCGCGACCTCGCCGCCGCGTGGCCGCAGCGCGTCGGCGCGTACATCGGCTATGACGAACGGCGCGCGCACATGCTGCACGCGGGCGCCGACCTGCTGTTGCACGGCAGCCGCTTCGAGCCGTGCGGCCTCACGCAGCTCTATGCGCTGCGCTACGGCACGATTCCCGTCGCATCGCGAGTCGGCGGGCTGCGCGACACGATCGTCGATTACACGCCCGAGCGTTCGCCAGAACTCGGCTTGCCCGAAGACGGCGCAACGGGTTTTCTCTTCGATGGCGAAACACCCGAGGACGTCGCGGCCGCCTTGCAGCGCGCGCTCGACGCGTTCATGCGGCCTTCGTCATGGCATGCTCTGCAGCGCAATGCGATGCGGTGCGATTTCAGCTGGCGCAAGCCGGTACAGGCGTATCTGAAGCTCTATGGCATGTTGACGGATGCACGCCCGGCGCAACCGCGCGTCGACGTCGAACGCGTCGCAGCGGCGTCGGCGCAACGTCGCTCGAATGCGAGTGGCGCAGCGACCGGACAGGCTGCGTGGAGCAATGGCGCGGCGTCACAGGAGACGGTGGCGCGAAGCGCGTGAAGATGACGCAACAGCCCACATACAGGCTGTGCAAAAAGCAACGGACCTCTTCTCGCGAAGAGGTCCGTTTTTCTTTTAGCACTACCACTGCCTCTCAGGTCCGCCACTACGCCTGCAAATCGCACCTACGAACTCGCGCCTTCAAAAAAGCTCACTCCGTCAAATGCTCTTCGAGCCGCTGGAAGATCCGCTTCGTCTCGCCCTTCGCATGCAGCGAGAACAGCAACAGCGAGCGGCCCGTCACCTGATACACATCGCCCGATCCGAAATCAGGCAATTCGTCGCGCTCCGGCGCGTTCGTGTCGATCATGCAGCTCCACTGATCGCTGCCCGGTATCTCCGGCAACATGAAATCGACGACGTCGTGATACGCGTTGATGACAAGCAGCAACGTCGCATCGGAGGCTGGACGCCGGATACCGCTCGCCTGCGCGCGCCCGTCGATCACCAGACCGAAGCAGCGCATCGCCGAATCGTCCCATTGCTCGTCCGTCAGCACGACGCCGACGGGACTCAGCCATTTCACGTCCATCACGCCGATGTCTTCGCGCATCTCGCCCGTGAGAAAGCGATTGCGCCTCAGCACGGGTAACGCGTGGCGCAGCGTCGTCAGCTTGCGCACGAACTCGGTGAGCGCGCGGCCGTTGTCGTCGATACCCGACCAGTCGATCCAGCTGACCTCGTTGTCCTGGCAATAGGCGTTGTTATTGCCCCTCTGCGTGCGGCCGAATTCATCGCCGGCCAGCACCATCGGCGTGCCTTGCGAAAACAGCAGCGTCGCGAGCAGGTTGCGCTTCTGGCGCTCGCGCAATGCGATGATTTCGGCGTCGTCGGATGGCCCTTCCTCGCCGCAATTCCACGAGCGGTTGTCGCTGTGACCGTCGTTGTTGTCTTCGCCGTTCGCCTCGTTATGGCGCTCGTTGTACGAGACGAGATCGTTCAGCGTGAAGCCGTCGTGCGCGGTGATGAAGTTCACGCTCGCCCAGGGGCGCCTGCCGCGCCGGTTGAAGAAGTCGCCTGAAGCGGTGAGGCGTTTGGCGAGATCGGCGGCGGACGCTTCGTCGCCCTTCCAGAACGAGCGCACCGTGTCACGAAAGCGATCGTTCCATTCAGCCCAGCCAGGCGGGAAGCCGCCCACCTGATAGCCACCCGGTCCGCAGTCCCACGGCTCCGCGATCAGCTTCACGCTGGAGATGATCGGGTCCTGCCGGCAACTGTCCAGAAAGCCGCCGCCTTCGTCGAAACCATAGGGCTCGCGCCCGAGGATAGTCGCGAGATCGAAGCGGAAGCCGTCGACGTTCATCTCCGTCACCCAGTAGCGCAGACTGTCCGTGACCATCTGCAGCACGCGCGGGTGTGAGAGATTCAGCGTATTGCCCGTGCCCGTGTCGTTGATGTAATAGCGGCTTTCTTCAGGCATCAGCCGGTAGTACGACGCGTTGTCGATGCCGCGAAACGACAGCGTCGGCCCACGCTCGTTGCCTTCGGCCGTATGGTTGTACACGACGTCGAGTATCAGTTCGAGACCGGCATCGTGCAGCCGGTCGATCATCTCCTTGAACTCTTCGATCACGCCGGGCCCGCGCGCGAAGTAACGCGGATCGGCCGCGAAAAAGCCGATCGTGTTGTATCCCCAGTAGTTCGTCAGCCCTTTGTCGAGCAGGTATGAATCGTTGACGAACGAATGAATGGGCAACAGTTCGAGCGTCGTCACGCCCACGTGTTTGATATGGTCGATTACGGCTTTCTGCGCCAGACCGTCGAAGGTGCCACGCATCTTTTCTGGCACCCCGGGATGCATCTTCGTATAGCCGCGCACATGCGTCTCGTAGACGATCGTGCGGTCCCACGGCACGCGAACGCGCGTCGGATGTGTCCAGTTGAACGTCTGGTCGACCACCTGGCACTTCGGCATGAACGACGCGCTGTCGCGCTCGTCGAACGTGAGATCGTCTTCCGTTTCGAGCGTATAGCCGAACAGCGACGGGTCCCAGCGCAATGAACCGACATGCGCCTTCGCGTACGGATCGAGCAACAGCTTGTTCGGATTGAAGCGATGACCGGCCTCGGGCTCATACGGACCGTGTACGCGATAGCCATACACCGTGCCCGGCTTCAGGCCGGCCATATGCACATGCCACACTTCGTCGGTGTATTCGGGCAGTTCGATGCGCTCGAGTTCCTTCTTTCCTTCGTCGTCGAACAGGCACAACTCGACCTTCGTCGCATGCGCGGAAAAGAGCGCGAAGTTGACCCCTCTGCCATCCCAGGTCGCGCCGAGTGGAAACGGCAAGCCCTCGGAAATGCGGGAATCGGTTGGCATCGTTGTGTTCCTCAGGCGAATTGGATAGGCGTGACGCGTGTGATGTCCGCGCGCACGCAGCAACGTAAACCTTTAGCAATCGGTGTGCCTGACAGGTCAATGAAATGCATGAAGCGCAAGCAGGCGCTTGAACGCCTTGCATCACGGCGTTCGTTTGTTAGCCTCTGCGCGGAACCCGCAAAATCCCGGGCAGACGGACACGCCCGACGCTGCTGCGGAGTCAGACTTACAAAGACGCCGATATTTTTTGCTAAACGCTCTTACTTGCAAAACACTTGCGTCGCGCGCGCCATTGATGCCCGCACGGTGCGCGGCGGCTGGCTGGAAGTCCCGCTGCGCATGGCAGCGGGCTATGTGCGGCAGCGCGGCGAACCGTCCACGCAGAGGCGTCAAACGTGTCGCCGACCGGATTGGCACGGGTCATGCGTGCGTGCAAACCAATTGACGATGACGTTTCGCTTGCACCCGAGCCCGGCTGCGAGATCAGAAGTTTGCCTGTACATATGGATTCGAACGCACTATCGGACAGCCGCCTTCCCACCATCCTGCTCATCGACGACGAGCCGGACCTGCTGATCGCATGGGCGCTTCTGCTCGAACTGGAGGGTTTCCACGTACTCACGGCCTTCGAGCCGCGCAAGGGGGTCGAACTCGCGCAACGGGTTCATCCCGCACTTGTCATCACAGATCTGATGATGCCCGGCATGGATGGCGCCGAGGTATGCCGCACGCTCAAGAACGATCCCGATCTCGACGGCATGCCCGTGATCCTGTGGAGCGCGTCGACTGACATTCCAACCGACCTGGATTGCGAATGCACGCTGCACAAGCCGGTTGCGCGCGAGACCTTGCTGGATCAGGTCGATCTGTTGCTGGGCCGCCTGCACGACGGCGCCAGGCCCGTACGCGGCGGGGGCGATGCGTCGTTGAACTAGCGCCAGGCGAGGCAAACGTTGTCGCTGCTCACGCCGCGCGCGCCTCCGGAAAGCAATCCCAACAGTCAATCGAACGCTGCCTTCGCGCAACGATGGGCAACACGCGTTGCGGTCCATCGTCGCAGTTCGCAAGCCATTGCGCCAGCGGCGCGAGCCAGGCGTCAATTCGTTGCACATTCAATCGATAGTCGCACAGCGTCGTCTGAGAGCGGCATCGCCGAATCGATCGTGCCCGCACGCATCGCGCAATCCGACATGGACCCGACACAAAAAACGGGCCGCGTTGTCACGCGGCCCAGCGGGCTTCGCCCGTCTTGTTCGCTCCCTGTGACCGGACGGCCGGGCGGCCATCAACACAACAGAAGCGCCGCCCGGCAACGCCACGATCAGTGATGCTTGCGGTTTTCGCGTGCGATGTCCTTTGCGTTATCCTTTGCGTCTTCCTTCGCATCGCCATACGACTTCTGCATTTCGCCGGCGCCTTGCTGCAGGTCGCCCTTCAGTTCCTGGCTACGGTTGCCCGTGGCCTTGCCGACAGCCTCGTTGACCTTGCCCTTCACCTTTTCGACCGTACCCTTCACTTGATCCTTGTTCATGGCTGACTCCGTCTGGTTACGCCGACGCAACGGTTGCGCCAGTCATCGGGAATCGAGCATTCGCTGTGCCTGAGCTGGGCCGCACAGCTGCCGCACAGCCGACGTACCGTGTTAACAACCGACGGCGGGCGCGCGCGCTTCGAGCGCTCGCAGCAATTCGTCCAGCCTGCTGGCACGCGAGCGTTGCGACGGCACCAGCCGCGCCGCCAGCACGGCGTTGAGCCGGGTGCGCCAGTATGAAAGTGGGAAACGATGTTCGGCGGCCATACGCGCGAGTACCCGCTCCAGATGTTGCAACTCGCTTTCCAGTTGGTAGTTGTCCATAGTTGGTCCCCTGATATTGTTTCGGTCCGAGGGGCATAGGCGTGGCGCCCGTCATGTCGATCGCGCCTGAAACGAGCCACGCATGCGCTGGCCCTTATACAGCACCCGCCATACCCGGATGCACTGCGCATCGCGGGCGCGCTAGACGTACGGGCGCTCACGCATCCATTTCGTCATGATCCACTTGTCGCCGCTCGTGACGGGCGCGCCGCCGTGCAGCGTCAGCGGATCGAGCTGACGGCGCCCGTTCATGTAGCGGAAGTAGATCGCGCCGCCTTGCCGTGCCATCACCGCGAGCCCCGCGTCCGGAAACACCGTCTCGCCGCCGCCCTCGACGTCGCTCAGATAGACGATCAGCGTCGCGACACGCTGGCCGCCGCGCGCCGTGTGCAGCACGCTGCCGTTCTGGCCGGGCGGGAAATAGTCGAAGTGCGGACGGTACTCGCCGCCTTGCCGGTAGTGCAAAATCTGCAGACCTTCCCCGTGCTCGAGCGGCCAGTTCATCAACGCGGAGATGCGGTGGTCCAGCCGTTCGATGAACGCGTCCTCGCAGCGCTGGAACCAGAAGCCTTCGCTGGTGCGCAGCTGGATCACGTCTTCGCTACCGTTGTCGGGATTGACGGTGGTCGAGCGCTTCAGCCGGTGCCGTGCGCGCTCGATCAGCTCGGCGCATTCTTCGCCCGACAGCACGTCGTCGAACGCGATCACCTGCGGACGCTCGAAGCGGATGCGCACCGTCACGTCACGGTCGTACGCGTGTACCGTGTTGCCCGCCGCGACGGGACAGGCATCGTAGTGATAGGCGCGTGTTTCGTCTTCCGGCGAAGCAATGACGCTCGCCACCGCGCCCGTCTCCGATGCCGCGCGGCGCACGATCTCACGCGCTGCGTCGATCTCGAAGCCGCCCTGCACCATCGCCTCGATCATCGATTCCTGCGTACACCCGCGGCTCACGTTGGTCGCGAGCCATTCCCGCCATGCAGCATCCACCTCGCGCATCACATCCCCCGCTGCTCCATTGTCGCGCTACCCGGACCCCGGTCGGGACCAGCTCAACGCGCTCATGCTCCGTTCATGCCGCTTTCGCGCGAAACGCGGCCAGCCCTCGTTTCGCCTGCGCGCGGATCGCGTTCTGCACGAAAGGCGTCCAGCCGAGCAGCGCGCCCTTCGCGCCCAACGCCTGACTGGCCCAACGCCATAGATCGAAACGGTCGTGATGCTCGACGATCAGTCCGTCGCGAAACACGAAACGCGCATCGATCTGGTTGACCACCGTCCTGCCTGTCTGGCTGAACACATAGCTCGCGACCCAATGCGCGCTGCCGCTGTCGGCATCGGCAACGACATGGCTGAAGGCCAGCGTGAACTCCTGCGCACGCGACACCAGCATGCGCCACATGTCGGTCACTTCGCCGCCGTGCAGCGCGACGAACACGGGGTCGCTGAAGGTCACGTCGGGCGCGTAGCACGCTGCCATCGCGTCGACATCGCGCCGCTGGAACGCTTCGTAAAATCGCTCGATCAATGCCGCATTGGGATGAGTCATCTCGGTCTTGTGCTCGCCGTTTTCGTTTTTGCCAGCCGGTGTCAGGCCATATCAGCCTGTGTTTTCCTTAGCCTGCCGCTTCGTCAGTGCCATTCACCCAAGGTACAACACGCTCACGCGATTGCGCAATCGTTCAGATATGTCGCCGTCTTACGCCGCTTCCGGGTCCGAGCGATGAATCGCGATGCCTTCCATCGGGTCCGGCTCCTCGCGCCACGGCGCACGTTCGATCATCCGTTGCGCGTCGGCATAGCCCGCTTCCCAGCGGCGCCGGATGCCGTCCTTCGAAAAGTCGATGTCCTTGTGCATGTCGTCGCGCCCGAAGTTCGGCGCATCGAGCTCGATCACCTGCATCGTGGTGCCGCAGCCCCAGTTCAGCAGTTCCTTGACGGCAGCCGTGTCGCGCTGGTCTTCGGGCAGATGCTTGCCGAGTTCGCGGATCACGTGCCGCAGCCGGTGAATCTGCCGCTGCCGTTCGAGATGACTCTCGGCGCGGCTCGAATACTGGATGTCGCGCTGGCGGCTCATCGCTTGCTGGATCGACGCGGGTTCGTCGCCATGCGCGGGCCACAGTTGCACGGTGAAGATCACGGAACTGTTCCGCGGCCGGTCGTCGAGCACGGCTTCGAGCGGCGTGTTCGAATAGATGCCGCCGTCCCAGTACGCCTCGCCGTCGATGCGCACGGAAGGAAAACCCGGCGGAAACGCCGCCGACGCCATCACATGCTCGACATCGAGCGGTGCGTCGCGATTGGTGAAATAGCGCATATGACCGCTGCCCACGCTGACCGTGCCGACCGTCAGCCGTGTCTGCTTGCGGTTCAGATAATCGAAATCGATCAGCGACGCGAGCGTCTCGCGCAGCGGCTCCGTGTGATAAAACGCCGCCTGCTCGATGCCGACGGGCGCATGCAGCGCGAGCCATGCGTCGGCGCGCGGCGTGAAAAAGGCGGGCAAGCCTTGCGCCATGATCGACAGGTTGCGCAGCCACTGCTCGTAGCCGGGAATCCATGCGGCCCACGCGGTGGCCAGATACGCGGGCAGACCGAGCGCGGCGCAGGCGGGCGCGCAGGCCGAAAGCCAGTCCGGCGCTTGATGCCCCGTCCACGTGACGCGGTCCCAGAATGTGCGCAGGCGGCTCATCCGGTCTTCGGGACGGTTGCCCGCGATGATCGCGCCGTTGATCGCGCCGATCGACGTGCCGATCACCCAGTCGGGCTCGATCCCGGCATCGTGCAGCGCTTCGAACACGCCCGCCTGATAGGCGCCCAGCGCGCCGCCGCCTTGCAGCACGAGCACGACCTGGGCGTCGATCTCGGGACGCGCGGACGCGCCACGCGTTTCTTCGCTCTTGCGTATCCCCGTGGCGGCGCGCGAGGCCTGCGCAGAATGCGCTGTCGCGTGCGCCGCGGTTTTCTTGACCATCGTGCTTCTCCGTCGAAAAACGAAGCGTTCATCTGGAGACCTGCGGCCGCGCCGCAGGCAATCACACGATAGCGCACCTTTATTGCGCGCGCACTTCAAGGCGCGCCTGTCACGGCAACGCCACATGTCACCGCTCCCGCCGCTACTTGGCGATGCGCAGGATGGCCGACGCCAGTTGCGCGTAGCACGGCTTGATGTCGTCGGGTGTCGCCGCGTAGCAGTACACGCCAACGGGCTGCTTCGCGTCATAGCAGCGGCTCGGGCCATCCGCCACGTTGGCGATGCACTTGAGAATGTCCTGACCGAGCTCGCCACTGCCCGCGCCCGTCTTGGTCAACAGCGACGGGCCGTAGCCGAGCGCGAAAACAAAGATGCCTTCCGCGCGCGCTTTCGCCGCCATCATTTCCATCAGGTTGCGCGCCGCGTTGTTCACGTTGTTGAACTTCGTCGTCATGGCGGTGACTTGCGCGGGGGTCGGCTTGCCATTATTCACCGTGCCGATAATGGGCATCTGGCCGTCGACCGGCCGCGTCAGCGTGCCCGCGGCGGGCGACGCCGATGTAATGGGCAAGGTGGCTGAAGCATCCGATGCAGCATGCACGTCGTAGGTGGCGGGCAGGCTCTTTACGTTGTCAGCATACTTGTCGTAGCAGCTGCTCTGCTGGTTTTGCGCCGTCATGCTGTCGAATGCGCCAGGGTTGCCACTCCAGCTGTTCGTATCCTTGCCCGTCGTGGACGGCGGACCGTCGCTCGTCATGATCGTGTATTTGCCCGCTGCGCACGTCGTGTTTGCTGCCGCGAACGAAGCCGCGAAGCTGTTCGGCGCGCCGTCGGAAAAGAACACGATCACGCGCAGGCTGGACGGCTGCGTGATGACGTGATCTAGCTGGTACTTCGCGTTCCAGATCGCATCCACGGATGCCGTATTGCCACCGAAGCTGTAATTCGTGATCTTGTTCGTCATCGTCGTGCGGTCGAAGCCGCGGCTCTGGTCGCTCTTGAACGGCACGTCGACGACCGTGCCCGCCGCGAAGTGCATCAGCGCCACACGGTCGGTCGACGTATTGAAGTTGTTGAGAAACGCCGTCGACCCCGAGCGCACGGCCGCCTGCGTCTTCGTGTCGCTCATCGAGCCCGTCACATCGACCACGAACGACAGATCCAGGTCGCGCCGGATCGCCTCGCCCGTGGTCGCCACATTCAGCAGCTTGAAACCCTGCATCTGCATCAGCGTGAGCGGCACGCTCGCCTGCGCGGCGAGATCGATGGTCACCGTGCCCTTGTTGATGTTGACCGACGGCGCACTGAGCGTGGCCGTCGAACCGAGAAAGCCCTGCGGATAGTTCGCGTCAAAGAACGCATTCGCGGCCGTGGTCGCGTTGGTGATCTGCTCGGCCTGGGTCGAGCCGCGCGTGACGGCCTGGCCCGCCGCGACCAGCGCACCGTCCACCGCCGAATCCAGCCGCGCCTTGACCATGTAACCGAGGCCCGCGTCGATCGCGAGTCCCGCGACGCCGAGCAGCGCGATCAGCGACACCGCGACGAGTATGCTCACCGAGCCTTGCTGGCGCCTGAGCGCGCGTGTGTTTCTTTTGAATGTTTTCATTGCTTCCCCCGGTGCTTCGAACTGCTTGACCTTCAGAACACGCTCATCGAATACAGGTTCGGCGACAGCGCGGGCGTCGTGATGCCGCCGCCCAGGTTGATCGCGCCGATCAGCGGCTGCTGCACATAGAAGCTTTCGACGGCATACGCGATCTGACCGTCGGACAGCTTGCCCTTGAGCAGATCGACCGCTTGCGCCGGCGTCTTGCCGCCGAGGCCGTTGCACGCGCCGCTGCCGTCCGTGGCCCACGAGGTGCCCGCTGACGAGCAGTTCCAGATCTTGCTGGCCGCGCCGCCGTCGCTGCCGCCCGTCCATTTCCATTGCGCGACAACTGTCCCCGTGCAGCCGTTGCCTTTCGCGTCGCAGCCTTGCGAGCCCATGATCTGCGTGATGTAGATCATGCCGTTCGCGCTCATGTTGAGCGGCGGCGTGGTGGCCGCGAGCGACGACATGATGGTCTGCATCGGATAGGTAGCCGCCGCGCGCGACGACAGGTTCGCGCCTTCGCGGCTCACGTTGATGAGGATCATCTGCGCCTGGATGTTGCGCGCGATGTCGTACAGCGGCAGCGCGATGCCCAGCAGCAGCGGCAGCAACAACGCAAACTCGACGCTGACGATCCCTTTGGCATTGCCTCGTGCGTAACGGCGCCCCTTGAGCCGTGGTCTCGTCTTCATGTCAGAAGCCCTCGTTGCGCATGGTCGCGGCGACGCTGAAGTTGAAGAAGCCGCCGGGAAAGAACGAGCGGATCATCGGCGTGATCATCGGCCACGCGCAGTTGATCTGCAGCACGACGATGTCGCCGGGATTGCCGAACATGCTCGAGCTGTAGCTCGCGTCGCTCGCATAGCTTTGCGCCTTGCCGCTGTTGACCGTGATCGCGTAGCTCGGATTGACGAGGGGATACAGACCCATCGACTGCTCCCTGATCTCCTGAATCACGGCGAGATAGCGCTGCGGACTTTTCTGGTTCGGGTCGAGACCCGTCTGCCCCGTCACCGCGTAGCGCGCGCCCTCGCGCACCGCGTATTGCATGGTCAGGTTCACCCACAGCGCGACGCCGAGATCCATCACCATGCACAGCAGAAAGAACAGGATGGGCGCGATAAACGCGAATTCGAGCGTCGCGACGCCAAGCTGCCCACGGCGGCGTCCCTGCGAACGCCTCGCGCGCGACACTCTCAGATGAGGACGCGTGGTTTTCATCGTGTCTCTCCCGCAGTGGGTTCAGTGCATGCCGCCCATCGTCGGCAGCAGTTGCCGCGCGACCTGCATCGCAGCGGGCCCGATCAGCACCATGATCAGCGTCGGAAAGATGCAGAACATCAGGGGAAAGAGCAGCTTGAGCGCGATCTTCGCCGCCTGTTCTTCGGCGCGCATCCGGCGCTTGGTGCGCAGCGCGTCGATGAACACACGCAGCGAATCGCCGACGCTCGTGCCGAAGCGGTCCGCCTGAATCAGCATCGAAGTGAGCGTGTCGATGTCCTCGACGCCCGTACGCAGCGCGAGATTGCGCAGGGCCTTGTCGCGGCCCGCGCCCGCGCGCAGTTCCAGCAGCACCAGCTCCAGCTCCTCCTTCAACGCGTGGCTCTTCACACCGATCTCCTCGGCGACGCGCTGCATCGCCGCGTCCAGCCCGAGGCCCGCTTCGACGCAGACGGTCATCAGATCGAGCGCATCGGGCAGGTCTTCGAAGAGGCTGCGCTGGCGCTTCTCGACGAGACGGCTCAGCACCACGTTCGGCAGATAGAAGCCGAGCGCCGCCATCAAGAGCGTCGCCATCAGCAGGAATTTCTGCGCGTCGGGGCCCGCGAACAGCGTGACGCCGAGCAGCGCGAGCGCGGGCAGCACGAGCGCGAGCAGCGTCTTCGCGGCGAAGTAGATTGCGGGCGCGACTTCGCTGCGCATGCCCGCATTCGCGAAGCGCCGCCGCAACGCGGACTTGTCCCAATCGTCCTTCGGCAGTGACAGCTTTGCGACGTGTTGCGAGACCTTCGTGACTGTCTCCATCCACGCCGGGCTGTCGTCGGCGTCCGCACCCGGCGTGCCTGATGCAGCCCCCATCGCACCCGCCGCCGACGACGCCGCAATGCCGTCGATACGGCGCTTCAACGGATCGGGACGCAGCAGCGACATCGCCTTCCACGCTGCGCCGAACACGATCGCAAACATCGCGGCCAGTACGGCAAGCTGTTCGGTTTCCATGATTTCCCCGTTTTGTTGCGTTCGTTTTATCTGTTCGCGTCTTTGTCGGCTGCTACACGCGGATGCGCACCGTCTTGCGCAGCCACAGAATGCCGAAGAACATCATCCCCAGCCCGAGTCCCGCAATCTGCTGGCCGGTCGGGTCTTCCCAGAACACCTTGCAGTAGCCGGGGTTCAGCACCGACAACGCGGCGATCACGATGAACGGCAGCAACCCCAGAATCCACGCGGACAGCCGACCTTCCGCCGACAGCACGCGCACCTTGGCGAGCAGCTTGAGCCGTTCGCGGATGATGCCCGCGATATTGCCGAGAATCTCCGCGAGATTGCCGCCCGCCTCGCGCTGGATCAGCACGGCGATCACGAAGTAGCGCACGTCGTCGACGGGCACGCGGCTCACCAGATTCATCAGCGCGTCGTTCATCGACACGCCGTAGTTGATTTCGTCGAAGGCGATACGGAACTCGCCGCCGAGCGGATTGGGCAACTCGTCGCCCACCATGCCGAGCGCGGCGGGAAACGAATGGCCGGCGCGCAGCGCGCGGGCGATCAGATCGGCGGCATCGGGCAACTGGCGTTCGAGCTTGACGATGCGCTTCGCGCGCTTGCCGCGCAGATACGCGAGCGGCAGCAGCGCCGCCGCGCCCGCCACCACGAGCGAAATCGCAAACGGCAGATGCATCGCGCCGACGCCGAACACGAGCCCCGCGCCCCCGAACGCCACCGTATAGCCGACGAAGCGCCCGACCGACCACGTCAACCCCGACTGCTGCAGATACAGATCGAGCCGATGCACGCGCGGCATGCGCAACAGCATGCGCGTGAGTGTCGGCGATTCGCTCAACAGACGCTGCTTGAGAATCGACATCTGTTCGCCGCTCACGTGGCCGCCCGCCGACATCGCGCGAATCCGCGCGTCCGTGCGCTTGACGACCGGGCCATGGCGGCTGTTCCAGTACAGGTACACGCTCTCGATCAGCAGCACGATCGCGACGAAACCGAGGACCGCGAAAGCCAGCAGTGTCGTATCCATGTCCGTCTCCAGAAAAGCGCGTCAGACTTCGAAACGCCGCGACGGATCGAACATCTGATCCGGCAACGCGAGACCGAACGAGGCAAGCCGGTCGGCGAACTTGGGCCGCACGCCCGTCGCGCAGAAGTAGCCCTTGACCGTGCCGTCTTCCGCCACACCCGTGCGTTTGAACGTGAAGATTTCCTGCATGTTGATGATCTCGCCTTCCATCCCGGTGATTTCGGAGATGCTCATCAGCTTGCGGCGTCCATCCGTCAGACGCGACGCCTGCACGACCACCGTAATCGCCGATGCGATCTGCTGACGCATCGCCTTGATCGGCATTGTCAGGCCCGCCATGCCGACCATGTTTTCGAGGCGCGTGAGCGCGTCGCGCGGCGTGTTCGCGTGCAGCGTCGCCATCGATCCTTCGTGGCCTGTGTTCATCGCGTGCAGCATGTCGAGCGCTTCCGCGCCGCGCACTTCGCCGAGCACGATGCGGTCGGGGCGCATCCGCAGCGCGTTGCGCACCAGCGAGCGCTGCGAGATTTCGCCCTTGCCTTCGATATTCGGCGGCCGCGTTTCCAGACGCAGCACGTGTTCCTGGCGCAGTTGCAACTCAGCCGCATCTTCGATCGTGACGATGCGTTCGTCGTTGGGAATGAAGCCCGACAGCAGGTTCAGCATGGTCGTCTTGCCGCTGCCCGTGCCGCCTGAGATCAGCACGTTGAGCTTGGCCTTGATGAGCGCTTCGAGCAGTTGCGCCATGGCGGGCGTGAAGCTCTGGTTCTTCACCATGTCGTCCACTTTCAGCGGATTCACAGCGAAGCGCCGGATCGACACGAGCGGCCCGTCGATCGCGGAAGGCGGAATGATCGCGTTGACGCGCGAGCCGTCGGGCAGGCGCG
This sequence comes from Paraburkholderia steynii, assembly GCF_900100565.1. Lineage (NCBI taxonomy): Bacteria > Pseudomonadati > Pseudomonadota > Betaproteobacteria > Burkholderiales > Burkholderiaceae > Paraburkholderia > Paraburkholderia steynii. The sequence goes on from NZ_FNDI01000033.1 coordinate 76,183, forward strand.
CGTCGACCATCGGCGTCGATTCGTCGATACGCCGCCCGACGCGCGACACGATGCGCTCGATGATCTTCATCAGATGCGCGTCGTCGAAGAACGTGATGTCGGTGTGCTCGAGCTTGCCGCGCCGCTCCACGTACACGTGGCGCGGCGTGTTGACGAGTATGTCCGACACGGTCGGGTCGGCGAGCAGCGGTTCGAGCGGGCCGAGACCGAACATTTCGTCATGCACGTCCTGCGCGAGGCGGCGGCGCTCGAGCTCGTTCATCGGAATCTTGTCTTCGTCGACGATGCGCTCGACCAGTTGCGCGAGCTCGCGTTTGATCTGCTCGGGCGTCAGGCGTTGCAGCTTGTCGAGTTCGACACGGTCGATGATCTTCTCGTGTACGGTCATCTTCAGTTGTTGATACGCGCGGCGCGCGGCGATGCTTTCGGCGCTGTTGCCCGCTCCGGCCGCAGTCGCCGCGTCGAGCGGCATCGATCCGCTCTGCAGTCTCAGTTGATCGCGCAATGACATGGTGTCGCTCCCCGGTTCCTGTTGTGTGGCGCTCTCGTCAATGACCCGGCGTCAATGATTCGTCTTCAGTTGCGGCATGTCGCGCGGCTTCTGCGCGAAGAGGCGCGCGAGGCCGCCCTTTTTCTCTTTCTGTGGCGCGGGCCACAACGTGTGCGCGAACGCGACGATGTCCTGCGCGAGCGCGCTGCCCTTCGCGATGCTCATGATGGGCAGCCCCTGATCGAGCGCCGCGCCCGCATGTTTGTCGTCGCGCGCGAAGCGATGCGCGACGCCCATGCCGAAGCTCTGCTCGAACGCCTGCAGGTTGACGGGCGCGTGCTTGTCGTACTGGTTCACGAGCACGCTGACCTTGCCCGTCGCGTAGCCGAGTTCCTGAAAGATGTCGAGCATGCGGCGGCCCGTGCGCAGATACAGCACGCTCTGGCGCACCAGCATGCAGATGCGGTCGCTCTGGTCGAGCACGTGGATCGCGAGTGGATTGATGCCGAGGCCAAGATCGACGATCACCGCGTCGTACTGCGAGCGCGCGAGCGTCAGCACGCGTTCGAGCTGCGCGGGGCGCAGTTCGCCTGCGCGGATCGGATCGCCCGCGCCTGCGAGCACGTCGAGGTTGTCGTTCACGTGCATCACACAGGAATCGAAGAACGCGTTGTCGAGCCGGTCGATCTGCGCGCACAGATCGGCGAGCGTCGCGGCGGGCGTCTGGTCGGACATCAGCAGGCTCGCGTCGGCGAACTGCTGGTTCGCATCGACGAGCAGTACGCGCTTGCCGCGCTGCGTCGCGAGCGCATGCGCCAGGTTCATCGCGATGAAGCTCGTGCCCGTGCCACCCTTGCACGATGTCAGCGCCACGACGCGCCCTTCGCGGCGCGCGCCCGCCGTCTTCTTGCCCCACACGTGCGAAAGTTCAGAGGCGAACGCCTGCGGGTCGAGCGGCCACGGCAGCACATGGCGTACGCCTGCGCGCATCGCGGCCATCAGCAATGCCGTCGAAGGCGCGGGCGTCACCAGCATGCAGTTCAGTTGCGGCACATGCGAGACGGCCTCTTCGATCGACGCCATGTCTTGCGGCTCAAGACCGACATCGTCGACGATCAGCAGATCTGCCGACTTGATCGACGCCGCATGCGTGCGCAGGTGCCGCACCGAGCCGTGAACGGCCCGCACGCGATGCGCGACGCCGCATCCTTCCAGCAGTTGCTCGATATGGCGCGAGCGGTCTGGGCCCGATGAGATGAGGAGGATGTCGATCATGTTCAGTCTCCGCGTGCGGGGCGTGGGGTTTAGTGCGTTGTTTCTGTTGCGGTTGCGATCGCGCCGCGCGTGCGGCGCACTCAATCAGTTCGAGCCGGGCAGGCCGACCGCGAACACGTTGATGGGCGGCGGCGGCGCCGTGAACGACTTCGCGTAGTTCTTCTGGATCGCGTGGGCCGTCGAGCCGTCGACACCAGCCACCGGGTCGGTGTTCATACCCGCGTTCGGGTTCAGCGTCTGCATTTCCTTCAGCTGCGAGACGGAACTGCCGAACGTCTCGTCCCAGTGCGGTGTCGAGGTCAGGCAGCCAGCGAGCGTCAGGCTCGCCGCTGCGCACAGCGACGCGCGGATCAATGTCTGGATGGTTTTCATATCGGTCTCCCGGTGTTCGTCAGATGCGCGTCGCGTTCACTGCGTGCGGCGGTCGTCGTTGTTTTCGCGTGCTTCCTGCGTGCCGGACTGTGCGGCGGGCTTCGCCGCGAGCGGCTGCGCGCTCACGCTCACCGTCTGTACGGCGGCCGTATGCACGGTGCCGTCTGTCGGTTCGGTGCGCGTGACGGGCGCCGTGCCGTCGCCGTCGCTGCCGCTCCCTGTCGAGCGCGGCGTGGCGGGCGCACGGATCGCGTCCGCCGCGGGCTGGGTGCGCTCGGGCGCCGGCACGGGCGACGGCGTCGTCGTGCCTTGCGACGTGATGATCGGCGTCAGGACCACGGGTGCAGCCGTACCGTTAGCCGCTGCAATCGAGCCGCCCTTGACGGGGATCGGCGACGGAATCGCGGCACCCGTCGACGGCGTCGCCGGCTCGGCGGCAGGCTGCGGCTTCTTGCCTTCCATGTTGCCCGTGAAGAGCACGCCCGCTTCCGTGACCTTGCCGAAGTGATCGGTGGGCAGCGGATAGTTCTGCGGCAGCGGTTTCGCGAGACGCGGCGTCACGACGAACACGAGTTCCGTCTTGTCCTCCTGGAAGTTCGTGCTGCGGAACAGCGCGCCGAGCACGGGCACTTCGCCGAGGCCAGGAAGGCCCTTGAGCGTGCCCGTCACGTTGCTCTTCATCAGACCGCCGATCGCGAAGCTCTGGCCGTCGTAGACCTGCAGCGTGGTCGACGCGCGGCGGGTCGTGATGAGGGGCAGCACGGCCGTCGTGCTGACGGTGCCCGCCGTCACGGCGACACCCGTCGGCGAGAGCTCCGACACTTCCGGCGAGACCTTGAGATTGATGCGGCCGTTATCGAGCACGGTCGGCGTGAAGGTCAGACCGACGCCGAATGTTTCTTCCTGGAGGATGATCGTCGAGCCCCCTGTGCCGTTGCTTTGCGGCACGGGGATAAAGACCTTGCCGCCCGCGAGGAAGCTCGCTTCCTGGCCACTGATCGCCATCAGGTTCGGTTCGGCGAGCACCTTGACGAGCTGGTCGGTCTTCTGCGCGTCGAACGCGAAGTTCAGCGGCTTGTTGTTCGCCTTCGAGCCGATCAGCGCACCCATGCCGCCCGACAGGAAATCGGCGAGCAGGCCGAAGCTCCAGCTGCCCGTGCCGCCCTGGATGTTGGCCGCCATACCGAGCTGGTCAATCAGCGTCTTCGACACTTCGGCCACCTTCACTTCGAGCATCACCTGCTGCGGCGCGGCCACGTGCATCATGTTGACGATGCGCTCGTTGTTGCCGTTGCCCGAAGCGCCCGCCGTCTTCATCACGGCGGGAATCATCGCGCCGCCCTGGGCGCCTGCCCCGTTGGCGGGCGCAGCGACGGGCACGGGCGCAGTCTGGCGCGACACATAGGCGTGCGCTAGTTCGACGATGCGCTCGGCCTTCACCGAGTCGGACACGGTGCCCGTCAGCACGAGCGTGTCGGCGGCGGCCTTGACCTGCACGCCGGTCTCTTCGGGCATCAAGACGGCGAGCGTCTGCTGCAGGCCGCCGGGATCGGCGCCGACAGCGACGTCGATGATCGTGCACGAGCCGCTTCTGCCCTGCACGATCATGTTGGTCGTGCCGACATCGGTGCCGAGCAGATAGAGCGTTTGCGGCGACACGAGCATCGCCTGCACGATCGACGGATTGCCGACCGTGCGCGTCTTCACCGACTCGCGGATGTTGACCATCTGCGACTTGCCGACGGGAATCGTCACGCTCTGGTGATCGGCGATCGTGCCCGTGCAGTTCGGGCCCCGACCGCCTTGCGTCATGCCTGCGGCGGCTGCCGGCGCGGCGCCGCTCATGCCGATTGTCAGATGCATGGCGCCGCCGTTCGATGCCAGGCTCATCGGCAGCGGCGCCTGGCCCGGCAAACCGGCTTCCTGGCTCACGGCCTGCGCGGCGGGCAGCGCCCACAGTGCGGCGCCGATCAGACCGCAGGCGCTGGCCTGCGCGAGACGCGAGCGGCGCGGAAACGTTGCGGCTTGCGTCGTATCGCGCTCACGCCTTGCATGCGCGCGCTGGTTCTCTGTGGCATTCATGTCCTTCCCCCGTATTGGCGCCGTTGTCTGGTCTCGTCACGGCTTGCGGTTCGCGCCGGGTTCTGTGCCCGCGCGGTTTTCACGCTGGTCTTACGCGCTGGTCTTGCGCGCAGTTCTCACTCGTTGTTCTCAAGCATTACGTGCCGCTCAAAAGCATTCCTGTCTGGCCTGCGATCCGTCGATCACGCTCACGCAGTTCGACGGCGCCCGCGCGACGATCTTGCGCACCACGGGCTTCGGCGCGGGTGCGGCCGGCGCGGGCGGCACGGCGACGGGAATCTTCAGCAGCGAGGCTTTGGTCGCGCCCGCCGTCGTCGTGTCCTGCGGATCGATCTGGTTGCGCAGCACGAGCGACAGCGAACCGATGCTGCGCGCAAGGTCGATCTTCTCGGCCTGCTCGGGCGTGACTTCGAGCGTCACGGCATCGACGACCTTCGGTTTGGTTTCGTCGCGGCCCACTTCCTGCGCGACGGCGAGCACGAGGATCTTTTCGAGCACGATCTTCGAGATGTTCTGGTCGCGTCCCGTCACGCCGCCGTCCTTGTTGTCCTTCTCGGTGTTGACGAGGATGTCGACGTAATTGCCCGGCAGCGCGAAGCCCGCGACACCGATCACGTCGTTCACCCGCACCGTGATCGCGCGCTTGCCTTCGTTGATGACGGCCGACAGCCCGCCGACCGTGCCGACGGGCGAGAGCTTCGCCTCGAGCACGGGCTCGCCGCGCGCGAGACTCGTCTTTAGCACGCGGCCTTCGAGCTTTTTCACGTCGTTGAAGGTGCCCGTCGGCACGCTGCCGGCGGGCCAGTCGGATACCTTCAGCATCTCGGGCGAAACGCGCTGGCCGAGACTCATGTCGGCCGATGCGATCACCACCTTGGTCGTCGTCGTCGACGACTGCTGGATCATCCAGCGCGACGCGAACACTACGGCCGCAAGACCGGCCGCCGTCGCGACGACCAACATCACCAACGCGCGAGCGTTCTTCATGTCGTTCTCCTGACTCTCGCCGTCGGCGACGGCGCTCTAGGGATCGTGTTGCAGGGAGTGGGCAGTGAGTCTGTCCGTCAGTCCATCAGATCGCGGTCGCGCTCCGGCGGGCTGTACGCGTCGTCATCCTCTGCGCTTGCGACTGGCTGATGCGCCGGCAGCTGCAAAGCGGCGCGCAACGGCGCGGCTTGCTGCGCGCGGCGTTCCGCTTCGCGCTTTGCCACCCACCGCGCGACGACGAGTTCCTCGAGCAGCGCTTGCAGCGCGTATTCGCGTTCCAGCCGGCCCACCGGCGTGAGCAGCGCGCGCTGGCGCAGATAGATGGCGGGATCGGTCGTGTAGAGCAGTTCCGGCGCCGCGTCCACGTAGTACATTGCGTACCCCGTGGACGCGGCCTCCGTGCGGTGTGGCCGGTTCATGGTGCCGGCCTCGATGCCGCTGCCGTTGTCCGCCGATGCGGAACGGCTCCCCCGTGTTGCCGATGGTTTGGCATTGGCCGTCTTGCGGCCTGAATCGTTCGTCTTCATCACTTCCCCCGTATCTGGCCGGCCTTCCTGCGAAGGCTCTTTCCAGGTGGACGACCCCGCGTCCACACCCCGTTTCTGGATCTGCTTCAAGCCTTTCTGCGAAGGCTCTGTGCTGCTGTTTCTCTTGTCACTGCCGCTGCGTTTTTTTCTGCGTTCTGGTGGGCTTCGGCTGTTGTCCGCCGTTCGCCTCTTGTTGTCGGTCGCTAACGCTGTTTGTCGTTATGAACTGCTGTCCTGCCCTGATTCACCTGCTGCCCCGCTGCTGCTTCCCCGTAGAAATCCGTTTGTTCGCTTCTTGCCCCGTGCTGCGTTATTCGTTGTTCTTTTTGCTTGCCGCTTCGTCACACGTGTACGAACAGCGACAGCATCGTGCCGATCGCGATGGCCACGCCGTATGGCAGCGTGCCCGTTGTCGGCCGTCTCGTTCTCGTGTTGCCCGTACCCTGCTCGGTGTCGCCCGGCGCGCCGCCCGAAGGCATCGACACGTCGATCAGCACAGCAGCCATGTTGTGCAGTCCGGCGCGCATCTGCCGATGGCGCAGCATCTCCACCAGCGCCCAGACGCCACCGACCATGCACACCGTCAACGCGGCTTCGAATGCGCCGCTCGCACCGCAGAAACAACCGACAGCCGCCATCAGCTTCACGTCGCCCGCGCCCATCATCCGCAACAGATAACCGGGCAAAAGCACCGCGCCGCCGACGAGCAGGCCGCCCCCCCACAACTGCATCCCGTCGATCGCGCCATGCAGCGCGCACTGAACGACGAGCCCCGCGCCCAGACCGATGACGACCAGCCAGTTCGGAATGCGCCGTGCGTGGATGTCGTAGATCGCTGCAATCACGACCAGCGCCAACACGCAGGGACCCACTGGAAAAGGCACACCGTTCATCGAAAGCTCCGCTGGTTGAATGGACTTCCTGAATTCCGCTGCCCTGCTGCGAACAGCAGCAATCGCAACAAGGGCAGCGCTCAGGCTTGCGGGATGGAGATTGGACGACTGCCCTATCAGGGAGCTACCACGTCGAGCTTGGCCTTGATGATCAGAAAGACATCGTTCAGCTTTCCGCCGATCAAGCCGACCGTCCCGATGATCGCCACCGCGATCAGGCCGGCCAGCAAGCCATACTCGATTGCCGATACGCCGTCTTCTTCGCGCAGAAACTGTTGGATTGCGTTCTTCATGATGTACCCCGTAGAGAGTGAGATGTCACATGGCCGCCGCGCCACATTCGTGCGGGATGGCGATCAGACGACTGCCTTATCAGGGAGCTGCCGTGTCGAGCTTGGCCTTGATGATCAAGAAGACATCGTTCAGCTTTCCGCCGATCAAGCCGACTGTCCCGATGATCGCCACCGCGATCAGCCCGGCCAGCAAGCCGTATTCGATTGCCGACACGCCGTCTTCTTCGCGCAGAAATTGATTGATTGCGTTCTTCATATGTCCCCCGTAGGAAATAAGATGTCACATGGCCGCCGCGCCCCATGCGCATTGACCAGAAAAACCGCCCTTTCGGACGGATACAACCGGCAAGTGCCGCCGAAGGTGTCGTCATGGTCGCGAATGGCCGTACGTCGTACGAACCATTCGCGCCACTTTCTGCCGACGTCCGCCCCCCATTGGCTCCGCCGCCCCCACAGTCGCATGTGGCAAACCCCGGCCGCGACTGCGAAGTTCTGTGCTGCTGTCGGAGACTTCCTTTGGCCCTGCTTTCCGGCAGCAACGTTTTCGTCGTGACGGTCATATTGCAACGGGTGTGCCATGTACCCGCAAACCCTTGTCGCGCCGTGATCGGGCTTGCGCGCCACGTGGTTTTTCAGGGGCTCGCGGCTCGCGATGTTGCGAACCCGTAACGTGATTTCGAAGTGCGGCGCGCGCGTTCGCCAGGCCACATAGCCGGCGCCGCGCGCTCAAAGATGCGACGAATCGGGCCGCGAAGCCCGGCGCCAAAGGCTTCCGGTCAGAACTACCGGTCGCCGGCCGGTGTCATTCGGTCTGAAGAACCGATTGTCAAATGTGTCGCAGAGTTGAGACGGCGGGAAAAGCGCGGCGGCAAAAGTGGCTCGGCCTTGCGCAGCAAGGCGCCGCGTGCGAGGCCCACATGCATGCGCCTGTCAGGCGCCGCGAGCCGCAAACGATTTAAGCGCCGGTAGAAATTGCAGAAGGATGTATCTGCATCCAGATTTACGCTTATATAAAGCCCCTACCCTTTCATTTATCTTTGTTTTCACCGTGCATTTCATGCGACGATAACTTCGCGTTGCGAAGCATGTACGCAGCGCAAAGGCATGGCGACATTGCGGCATTCATGACCCGCATATAGAAGAAGATGAAAATGCCGGGTTCGCGCATGCGGACCCTCAAAAGACCACACTGTTTTGCCGTAGTACAAGGATTACTGACCTTGCTGCACGACGCGCAAGGGCGACGTCCACTACCGGGGGTAACATGAATTCCACTTCCACAACGGGCGCTTCCGACCGCACCGTGCTTTGCGTGGCCTCGACGCCCGACGAAGCGCTCGCAGCCTTTCTAGGCGCGGCCGGATGGCAGGTCGTACACGCCAGAACCACGGCCGCTGCGGAGAAACTGCTCGATCGGGGCGACATCAAGGTCGGCCTCGTCACGCTGCCCGACGATGTCACGCAGCAGCAGCTCTCGGCGCTCGAGGCCTGCATGCGTCACGGCGAGGCAAACTGGATCGCGCAGATCGCGCCCGGCCACGCCACCGACGACCTCACCAGCCGCTTCATCCTCGACTACTGCTTCGACTTCGTCACCGCGCCGTGCATGAACGACCGGCTGATCTTCGCGCTCGGTCACGCGCACGGCCTGTCGAATCTGCGCCGCGCGAGCTTCCGGCCGCAGCCGTCGCTCGGTGCGCACGGCATGGTCGGCCATTGCGAGCCGATGCAAAAGCTGTACCGCCGGATCGACAAGTGCGCGCAGACGGACGCGCCCGTGTTCATCGCGGGCGAATCGGGCACGGGCAAGGAACTGACCGCGCGCGCGGTCCACGACGGCTCGGCGCGCGCGCAGCAGGCCTTCGTCGCGATCAATTGCGCGGCGATTCCGCCTACCCTGTTGCAGGCCGAGCTGTTCGGCCATGAGCGCGGCGCGTTCACGGGCGCGCTGCAACGCAAGATCGGCCGGATCGAGCATGCGCACGGCGGCACGCTGTTCCTCGACGAAATCGGCGACATGCCGCACGAATGCCAGGCCGTGCTGCTGCGCTTCCTGCAGGAAGGCACGATCGAGCGCCTGGGCGGCAACGCCTCCGTCAAGGTCGACGTGCGCGTGATCTCGGCGACGCACGTGAATCTTGAAGCCGCCGTGAAGGACGGACGCTTCCGCGCCGACCTGTATCACCGGCTGTGCGTGCTGCGACTGGATGAACCGCCGCTGCGCGAACGCGGCAGCGACATCCGCCTGCTCGCCGACTATGCGCTCAGCATGTATCGGCAGGACGGCACGCATAAGATTCGCGGTTTTTCCAGCGGCGCGGTCGTCTCCATGTCGAACTACGACTGGCCCGGCAACGTGCGCGAGCTGATCAACTGCGTGCGGCGCGCCGTCGTGATGACGGAAGGACGCTTCATCACGGAAACCGATCTCGGCTTGCCGGAAATATCGGGCGCGCGCGCGAAGACGCTGGCCGAAATCCGCACGCAAGCGGAAATCGAGGCCATTGAAGAAGCGTTGAAGCGGCACGGCCACAACCTGTCGGGCGCGGCGGCCGACCTCGGCGTGTCGCGCGCGACGCTCTACCGGCTGATGAACGCGAACCGGATGAACCCGGACGCAAACGCGACGCGCTCGATGCGCCGTGCCGGCGGCGAAGGCCGCACCGATGGTGGCACGGACGGCTCATCCGATCCGGGCGGCGCGGACGACGCCGACGACAGCGATGCGGGCTCGCACAGGCCGCGCGCTGTCGCAGCGGTGTCGTTAGGCTGAGTCCGCTGCTCTTCCTTTGACTGACTTCGCTTGAATCACGCGGCGGCCCTCACGCCGTTCAGTTGATGCTGAACGGCGTGGCGCTTTATGTGTCCATTGCATTGTCGATCGCACTGCAATGGAGTGGACACCCGTCATGTCCGACCGCGCTTCCCTGAACCACGCGCGCGACCAGCCGCACGCCTTCCCCGCCCAGGCCAGCCCCTGCGACGATCTCGCGATCCGCGCGCAACCCGCCGCCGGGATGCCCTGCCGCCGCAAGCGCCTCGCGCTCGGCGCGACGATACTCGGCTCCAGCATGGCGTTCATCGACGGCTCCGTCGTCAACGTCGCGCTGCCCGCCATTCAGACCGAACTCGGCGCGAGCGTCGCGGCGATGCAATGGGTCGTCAATGCGTATCTGCTGCTGCTCGGGTCGCTCGTGCTGGTCGGCGGCGCGCTCGGCGACAAGCTCGGGCGGCGCACCGTATTCGTCGCGGGCATCGTGCTGTTCACGGCGGCGTCGGCGGCGTGCGGCCTCGCGCCCGAACCCGCCGCGCTGATCGCGGCGCGCGCCGTGCAAGGCGCGGGTGCGGCGCTGCTGGTGCCGAGCAGTCTCGCGATCATCGGCGCGGTGTTCGACGAACGCGAGCGCGGCCGCGCGATCGGCACATGGGCCGGCTTCGGCGCGATCACGTCGGCGCTCGGGCCCGTCGCGGGCGGCTGGCTCGTCGACGCGTTCTCGTGGCGCGCCATCTTCTATCTGAACGTGCCGATCGCGGTCATTACGGTTGCGCTCGCGCTGTCGTCGATACCGGCGAGCCGTGACGAAAGCGCTGCGCAGCGCCTCGACTGGCTGGGCGCGCTGGTGGCGGCGCTGGGGCTCGGCCTGTTGACGTACGGCCTCACGCTCGCTTCGTCGCACGGTTTTAGCGATGCAATCGTGATCGGCATGATCGCCGGCGGACTGGCTCTGTGCGCCGCGTTCGTCGCCATCGAGGCGCGCAGCCAGGACCCGATGATGCCGCTCGATGTGTTTCATTCGCGAGATTTCAGCGGCGCGAACCTCGTCACGCTGCTGCTGTATTTCGGTCTGGGCGGCGCGCTGTTCTTTCTGCCGTTCACGCTGATTCGTGCGCACGGCTATACGGCGACGCAAGCGGGCGCGGCGCTGCTGCCCGTGCCCGTCGTGATCGGCGTGCTGTCGCGCTTCACGGGTGGGCTGGCGGCGCGTTACGGAGCGCGCCCGCTGCTGACAGTGGGCCCCGTGATCGCGGCAGCCGGCTTTGCGCTGCTCGCGCTGCCCGGCTGGCTCGACATCGACCGAGCGAGTTACTGGACAAGCTTTTTCCCCGCCCTCGCCGTGCTCGGCCTCGGCATGACGATCACGGTCGCGCCGCTCACGACGGTCGTGATGACGTCCGTTGCCGCCGCGCGCACGGGTGTCGCGTCCGGCATCAACAATGCCGTCGCGCGGATCGCGAGCCTGCTGGCGATCGCGGTGCTCGGCATCGTGTTCGTCTGGTCGCACGACGCGGCGCTGTCGAAGCGGTTCGAACAGTTGAATATTCCCGCCGACCTCCAGCGGGAGGGCCAGCTTGCGCCGGACATGATGGCGGGCGCGCATGCCGTGCCGGCTGAAATCGTCGCCGCGCAGTCCGATGCCATCGACGCGGGACTGCGCGCTGTCGCGCTCGTGTCTGCGCTGTGCGCGCTGCTAGGCGCGGCGTGCGCGGCGGCTACGATTCGCGGACAGCAGAAGCCGCGTGGCGAACAATAGCGCAACGCACATCGACACTTCCATCCAGCCTGAAACATCGTGCGCGACGCGTCACGGATACTGACCGTCATCCACCCGACCACGACGACGAAGGGAGTCTCCATGACGATCACCTGCTTCATCCGCTATCAGATCGATCCGTTCCAGCGCGACGCGTTCAGACAGTACGCCGAGAACTGGGGAGAAATCATCCCGCGCTGCGGCGGCCATCTGCTCGGCTATTTTCTGCCGCACGAAGGGACCAACGACATCGCGTGGGGTCTGATTGCGTTCGACAGCCTCGCCGCTTACGAAGCGTATCGCGCGCGGCTGCGCACCGATCCCGCAGCGCTCGAGAACTTTGGCATGGCGCAGGCCAAGCGCTTCATCCTGCGCGAAGAACGGACATTCACGGAAGTCGTCGACGGGACGCTCGGCAAGCCCGCCCACCCCGTTCACGCGTAAACGCGCATAACGCGCGAGCGGCGTCATCGCGCCGCCCATTAACAAAAAAGCACGAAAACGCGCGCATCGCACGCATTCATGCCCGTTGGGTCACGGGATTCGCTGCTTTGCGGAACTTATCGTGCGCCGCGGGGGTCGCTTTATTTTCCAGTCGAATCGTGGTGGCTCCCGGCTCCGCATCGCGTCCAGCCGTACGCGCATCGCCGCCGACCACCGGCCCTACATGCGCAAATTTCTCCTGCTCTGCCTCCTCGCGCTGTTCTGCGCGCCCGCCTTCTCCGCCGTGACGGCTACGACGAGCGCGTCCGGTGCGTCCGCCACCACTGTCACGCTGACGCCCGACCAGGCGCGCCAGGCGCTGCAGGTGCTGAACGACCCCAAGAAGCGCGCGCAGATCGAGGACACGCTGACGGCGATCGCCGCGGCGGGCGTACTCGCGACGCCCGCCGCGCCGGCCTCGGGCGCATCGGCGGCGGCGACGGACGCCGCGTCGGGCGCGAGCGTGCCCGCCGCGTTCAAGTCGAACGGCCTCGCGTCGCAACTGGTGCGCCAGGGTGCGCACTGGATCACGCAAGGCGGCATGACGCTCAAGCGCTCGGCCACGGTGCTGCTCGACACGTCGTCGGCCCGCTACTGGTGGAACGTGCAGCTTTCCGATCCGCACGAGCGCGCCCGCGTGTTCGGCGTGCTGCTCGCGCTGATCGGCACGCTGCTGCCCGCGATCGGGCTCGAATGGCTCGCGCGCAGGCTGCTGCGCCGGGCGCGCGCCGCGATCATCTTGCGGCGCGAGGCACGTGAGGCCCGCGAAGCGCGCGAGCATGCACGCGAAGCCGCGGCCTCGGATGCCGTTGCGAGCGCCGAGGCCGCCGATACCGCTGAATCAGCCGAAGCCGCAGAAGCACAGGCCGCAGCCGGCGTCGCGGCGAGCCCAGCCTCGCCGTCCATGTCGATGTCGACGCCGCCCAGGTCACTGGCTGCATCGTCGCAGCCAAAGCCCGACAAACCCGACAACCGGCAGAAGGAAGCGCGCAGCAAGCGCCAGGCGGAACATCACTGGACCACGCTGCAGCGTCTGCCGAGCGCGGCGCTGCAACTGTTGTTGCGGATGCTGCCGCTCGTCGTGTTCGTCGCGGCCGCGAGCGCGCTGATGTCGATCTTCACCGACGACGGCACGGTTCAGGACGCTGCGCTCAACGGACTGATCGACCTGTACGTGATCTGCCGCGCGATCGTGATCGCAGCGGGCTTTTTCCTGCAACCCGATGCGCCCGGGCTGCGTCTGTTGCGCGTACCCGATAGCTGGGCGCTGTTCATGCAGCGCTGGGTGATTCGCGTGGTCGGCGTGATCGGCGCGGGTGGCGCGCTGATCCAGATCGCCACCGCGCTCGGCCTGAGCGACGCGGCGCATTTGCCCCTCGTCAAGCTGCTGGCGCTGGTCGGGCACGTGATGGTGTCGATCATGATCCTGCAATGCCGCGCGCCGATTTCCGCGCTGCTGCGCGAGCGCACCGGCGAGACCGATGCCGACAGCCAGCGCACCGTGACGATGCTGGCGCACGGCCTGATCGACATGTGGGCGTGGGTTGCCGTGTTCATCGTGATGGCGCTGTGGTTCGTGTGGGCGCTCGACGTTCACAACGGCTATCGCACGCTGCTGCATCTGGGCGGCGTGTCGCTCGCCGTGCTGGTGGCCGCGCGCGTGGTGGCGATCGTGCTGTTCGGCGCGCTCGGGCGGCTCTTTCATGTCGAAGAGGGCGAACAGCGTTCGCTGGTTCATCAGCACGCGTACCGCTACTACCCGTTGATCCGGCGCGTCATTTCGGCGCTCGTGATCGTCGTCACCGCGCTCGTGCTGCTGCAGCTGTGGGGCCTCGACGTGTGGCAGTTCTTCCGGCCCGGCGCGATCGGCCACCGGTTGACGTCGGCCATCGTCACGATCTGCGTGGCCGCCGTGATTGCGCTGGTGGTGTGGGAGATCGCGAATGTCTCCGTCGAAAAGCGCCTCGCGCAGTGGACCAAAAGCGGCGACCTGATGCGCGCCGCGCGGCTGCGCACGCTGGTGCCGATGCTGCGCTCGGCGCTGTTCGTCGTGATCGCGCTGGTCGTCGTGATGACATGCCTGAGCGAGCTTGGCGTGAACACGGCGCCGCTGCTCGCGAGCGCGAGCATCTTCGGCGTCGCGCTCGGCTTCGGCTCGCAAAAGCTCGTGCAGGATTTCATCACGGGGATTTTCCTGCTGATGGAAAACGCGATGCAGGTCGGCGACTGGGTGACGCTCGCAGGCGTGTCCGGCACGGTCGAATATCTGTCGATCCGCACCGTGCGCCTGCGCGGCGGCGACGGCTCGCTGTACACGGTGCCGTTCAGTTCGGTGTCGACGGTGAACAACACGAATCGCGGACTCGGCAACGCGGCCGTTCGGGTCAGCATCGCGTACGGCCAGGACGTCGATCTCGCGATCGCGACGCTCAAGGAAATCGGCGCCGCGCTGCGCGAAGACGAGCAGTTCAAGGACGGCATCCTGTCGGACTTCAGTTTCTGGGGCGTCGATACCGTCGATGGCGCGGCCGTCACGCTCGCCGGCCAGATTCAATGCCGCGACTCGGCACGCTGGCCGGTGCAGCGCGAATTCAACCGGCGCATCTTCGACACGTTCCGCGCGAACGGTATCGAGATCGCCAATCCGCAACGCAGCATGCTGGTCGCGGCTAATCCCGCGCAAGGCGGCCCAGCTTCCGCCGACGACGAACTCGAAGGCCCGCCGCGTCCGTCGAATGTGCCGGACGGACCGCAACAGGCGCAAAAGCCGTCATCGAAGGTGGCGCGGCACTGAGCTTCAACAACCCGGCTGCCGCTCTCACGACGAATGCTCGACGCCAAGCAGCCGCGCGTCGAGCAGATCGGCGAGCGCTTCGCCGCCCCGCTGCATCACGTAATCGTGATTCCATTTGAAGAACGGACGCGCGAGCGGCGCAAGCAGATTCATCCAGCCGCGCTGCGTGCGTACGCGCCATTCGTAGCGCACCACCGTCGCTTCGCCGTGCGTCGAGAAGTGCCAGCGCCCCGTTCCTTCGACGTCGCCACACGCCTCGCCTTCGAGCACGGCAAGCGGTTCGACGCGGGTCACCCGCATGTCGAACGCGACGCGATACGGCAACCGCCCTTTCCACGTGTAGCGATGCAATGCGCCGACGCCGTCGCTCGCACCCGGCTCCACTTCGATCACGCGCTCGACGCAGGTCCACCATTGCGGCCAGCGCGCCGGATCGTGGATGGCATCCCATACGGCCGGTAGCGGCGCGTCGACGCGCCAGATCGTCGTGAAGCGGTATTCGTCTGCGCGCACGGGTTGTCTCCGGTTCTTGTTGCTTCTTGTTGCTATGTCTCGATCTTCCACCAGCGCGGCAACAACCGCTTCACATCCGCGTGCCGATACCGGTCGTCGATCAGATGCACGACGCCCGCATCCTGTTCGGTGCGAATCACGCGCCCCGCCGCCTGCACGACCTTCTGCATGCCCGGATACAGATACGCATAGTCGTAGCCGTTGCCGAACTGCGCATCGAAGGTGCGGCGCATCTGTTCGTTGACGTCGTTCATCTGCGGCAAGCCGAGCGTCGCGATGAACGCGCCGATGAGCCGCTCGCCGACCAGATCGATCCCCTCCGAAAACGCGCCGCCCAGCACCGCGAAACCGACGCCCGCGCCGCTCGTCGTGAAGCGCGCGAGGAACGCGTCGCGCGCGGTCTCGTCCATGCGCGGCTCCTGCGTCCAGATGGGCACCTGCGGATGCCGTTCACGCATCGATCCCGCGACGCGCTGCAAGTAATCGAAGCTGCTCAGAAAGCCCAGATAGTTGCCTGGACGCGCGGCGTACTGCTGCGCGATCAGATCGACGATCGGTTCGAGCGAGCGCTCGCGGTCGCGCCAGCGCGTCGACACATGATGCGCGACATGCACATCCAGTTGCTCGGCCCGGAACGGCCCTTCGACGTCGAGCCAACCGGTGTCGTCGGGCAGACCGAGCATGTCGCGATAGAAATGCTGCGGGCTGAGCGTGCCGGAAAACACGATCGTTGCGCGCGCGGCGGCGTAGCGTGGCTTGAGGAACGGCGCGGGAATCACGTTGCGCACGCAAATCTCCGTGGAGGACTTCGCGTGGGCCTGGCCGCGATGCGCATCGAGCGTCACGTCGACGATCGAATGATCGCCGAACTGTTCGACGAGCGACATGAAATGCAGCGCGTCGAAATAGAAACGCAGCGTGTTTTCATCGACGGATTGCGGGGTTTCCGCAAGCTGGTCGCCAATCGATGCGATCAGGTTTTGCAGCGCCGATTGCAGTTTTGGCGGCACGTCGGGCAGTACTTCGTACGCTGCATTGCGCTCGCGGTTCAACGCATTCCATTCGCGATTCAGGCGGTCGAACGGCTTTTTCAGCGCTACAGGCGCGGCATGGCGCGCGCCGCGAAACGCGTGTTGATCGAGCGTCGCGCTGTACATGCGGCGCGCACGGTCGGGCAGATTGTGCGCTTCGTCGGCGAGCACGGCGACGCGCCAGCCGTTCAGTTGCGTGAGCGCATACAGCATCGCGCTGCTGTCGAAGTAGTAGTTGTAGTCGCCAATCACCACGTCGCACCAGCGCGCCATTTCCTGCGCGAGAAAGTACGGACAGATGCCATGCGCGAGCGCCGCTTCGCGCACGGCTGCGCGATCGAGCGTGCGCGCCTGCAACGCCGTGTCGCGCGCGGCGGGCAGCCGGTCGTAGAAGCCGCGCGCGAGCGGACAGGATTCGCCGTCGCACGATTTGTCGGGATGCTCGCAGGCCTTGTCGCGCGCGACGAGTTCTAGCGTGCGCAAAGGCAGCGCGGCTTCGCCACGATGCAGGGATTCGACGGCTTCGAGCGCGAGCGCGCGGCCCGGCGTTTTTGCCGTGAGGAAAAACACGCGGTCGAGATGATCCGCGCCGCACGCTTTCAGCAGTGGAAAGATCGTGCCGAGCGTCTTGCCGATGCCCGTCGGCGCCTGTGCCATCAGACAGCGCCCGTCGCGCGCCGCGCGAAACACGGCCACGGAAAGCTCGCGCTGTCCGCTGCGAAACTCTCCATACGGAAAACGCAGCGCGTTCAATGCGGCGTTGCGCGCATCGCGATGCGCTTCTTCGCGCGCGGCCCACGCGATGAAACGCTCGCACTGATCCTCGAAGAACGCGCGCAGCGACGCAGCCGTGTGCTGTTCCGTGAGCACGGTTTCCTTCTGGTCGGCGATATCGAAGTACACGAGCGCGACCGTCAGTTCTTCGAGCGCGCGTGCCTCGCACAGCAGGTGCCCATACACCAGCGCCTGCGCCCAATGCAACGTGCGATGGTTCGCGGGCATCCGTTCGAGATCGCCGCGATGCGTCTTGATCTCTTCCAGACGATTCAGCGCGGGATCGTAGCCATCGGCGCGGCCACGCACGGTGAGACCGCCATGCGTACCCGTCAGCGTGATTTCCGCTTCATAGCCGGACGCGCGGCGCGCCGTCACGGCCTGATGTCCGGCGATGCCTTCGAGCGCCGATGGCGCGGGCGTGAAGCGCAGATCGAGATCGCCGCGCCGCGCGGTGAAGTCGCAGAGCGTGCGCACGGCGACGATGTAGTTCATGCCGCCTCCGCGTCCGTTGCACCGGCGAGCGCGTCGGCGGCGCTTTCGGTCCAGCGGATGTCGAGCACGCGCACGGGCATGTCGTGCTGCACGCAGTACGCGAGCCAGCGGATCTGGTTGTCCTGCAGACGATCGCCCGGCCCTTTCACTTCGATCAGTTCATAGCGCCGCTCGCGAGGCCAGAAGCGGATCAGGTCGGGCAGGCCCGAACGGTTCGCGCGGATATCCAGAAGCAGTCGCTCGAACCACAGCTTCAGATGCACGGCGGGCAGGCAATCGAGCGCGAGCGTCAGCAGCTCGGGCGTGAGCATGCCCCAGAACACGAACGGCGATTGCAACCCGGCTTTGGTTTCGAAGTGACGCAGGATCGTCTCGCGATACGCGCCGCTTTCGAGTTGCGCGAAGCAGGCGTCGAACTGCGCGCTACGGCGCGCGCGGAAGTCGGGCGCGTGCAGATCAGCGGGACCGCGCTGGAACGGGTGAAAGAACGCGCCCGGCACGGCCTCGAAAACGGGCTTCCAGCACAGCAGCCCGAACAGCGAATTGATCAGCGCGTTCTCGACGTAATACACAGGCGCTTGTTCCGTCGACAGATGATCGCGCACGGCGTATTCGACGGCGACGGGCTCCGATGGACGCGGCAATTCGAGCATGCCGCGCTGCGCCGCGCGCACGCCAGCGGGTTTCTGCGCAGGGACGCCGAGCCGCCGATGCAGGCGCGGCAGCATGCGCGCGACGCGCTGCTGCTCCTCTTCGCTCTCGGGAACGGCAGCCGCCTGCAGCGCCAGCGCGAGCGCCGCTTCATCGCGGCCGTCGCGCTCCAGCACGCGCATGCGCCTGTGCCGCGCGCCCGGCCAGGCGCAGCGCTCGTAGATGCGCAAGGCAGCATCCCAGTCGCGCCGGCGTTCGGCCTGATAGCCGATCGCATACAGCAGCTTCGCGCGGCGCAATGCGAGCCAGGGGTTGTGCTGTGTATCGATTGCATCGACGGCTTCGAGCAGCGGGTCGAACGCTGCGTCGTCCGTGAGTTCCAGCGCTTCGCGGCACGCTTGCAGCGCCAGATAACAGTCGACGTCGCCCCGCTGCTGGAACGCCCGCGACGACGGCGCGAACGCGACGCGCTCGTACTGATACACGCCGAGATCGGCGAGCACGAACTCGGACCAGTCCTGATGCAGATTGCCGAAGAACATCAACCGGAAACGCTCGCATAGCGGCGCGACGAGCACGCGCAGCGCGGCTTCGTCAGCGGCTGCATCCCACTCGCGATAACGCCGTGGCAACGCGTGCGCAGGGTCCGCGACGCGCAGCGCTTCGAGCCATTCGGCCTTGCGCAGGACCTTGAGCGCGGGCGACGCGGCGAACATGCGCTGAAGTTCGGGGCGCGTCGCGCACGCAAACAGTTCGTCAAGCGACACGCCCGCGTCCGCATCGACCCAGCCGAGCGCGGCGAGCGGCGCGGCCGCCTGCACGGGACAACCAATTTCCGCATACGCGAGCCGCCCCGTGCGAAACAGCGTGCCTTTGCGCATCAGCATGCGCACGAGCAGCGCGCGCGATGCTTTCGGCAGGCGCGCGTCGTCGCGCAGGAATGCGTCCAGAAAGGCGCGCTCGCTGTCGTCGAGCAGATCGTCGTAACGGCTCGCAATCCACGCGAGCGCGCGCTCGAAATTCGACAGGTAATAGAACGGATCGGGAGCGTCGGTCGGCACGGCTATCGGACACGGAAGGCTGTATATTTATACAGCCATGATAGCAAACGCGGCGCCCTGCCGAGCCAGAGAGCGCGCACGCCCGTCATGTTCCTCAAGCGCCGCGCACTTCCGTTTCGGCATAGGTCACCTGCACGGCGGGCACGAACCACGCGAGGCAAAGCCCGATCAACGCGGCGAGCGCGGCGACCGACAAGCCGATGTGAATCGACGCAATGAGCGCTTCGCGCGCCATGTGCATCATCGGATCGCTGGAATGCCCCGCCGCCACCAGATGCTCGATCAGCGCGGACTGCTCGTTGCGGTCAACCAGCAGATCGGGACTCGCGAACGACTTGAGCCATTGCGTCGCCTGATACGAATCGAGCGAGCGGGTCACACCCTGCGTGTACATATGGCCGAGCAGCGCACCCGTGATCGCGGTGCCGAGCATGCCGCCAAAAATCCGCAGCGATTGCATCAGCGCCGTCACCGCGCCGAGGTGATCGCGTGCGACGATCTGCTGCGAGCAGATCGTCAGGTTGGTCGCGACGAGGCCAAGCCCCAGTCCGCTCACGCCCATGCACGCCATCCACACGATATGCGGCTCGTGGCCCTTGAACGAGACGAGCGCAACGCAGCCGATCACGAAGAACGCGAAGCCGGCATACATCAGCCCGTTCGCGCGCCGGATGCGCGTGACGATGCGATTGTTCAGCACGCTGCCGACGGTCGTACCGAGCAGCAGCGGCGTGATCAGCATGCCGGAATCGTGCGGCGACATCGCGTAGCCGCCCTGGAACAGCAGCGGCACGTAGAACACCATCGAGAACAGCGCAAAGCCGCCGAGCACCGACATCGCGAAGAGCGGCGCGAGCTTGCGGTCGAGCAACACGTCGACGGGCACGACGGGATAGCCCATGCGCTTTTCCCAGAAGTACAGCGTCAGGCCGCACACGGTCGTGATCGCGAACAGCAGCGCCGTCGTGCCGCTGATGCCCTCGCGCGGCAGCAGTTCGATCAGCAGTTGCAGCGCGCCGAACGTCACGGCGACGACGAACGCACCGAGCCAGTCGAGCTGGATCGGCCCGCTCGTCTTCAGGTGTCGCAACTTCGGCACAAACATCTGAACAAAGATCAGCGACACGATGCCGATGGGCACGTTGACGAAGAACACCAGCCGCCAGCCCTGCATCTGCGTGAGCATACCGCCGAGCGTCGGCCCGACGATGTTCGCGATACCGAACGACGACGTGACGAACACGAGCCAGCGCAACCTGAGTTTGGGATCGGGGAACAGATCGGCGACGGTGGCGAACACGGTGCCGATCAGAATGCCGCCGCCGATGCCCTGCAGGCCGCGCGCGGCGACCAGGAACAGCATGCTGCTGGCGAGCCCGCACAGCACCGACGCCAGCGTGAACAGCAGGATCGCCGCGATCAGGAACGGCTTGCGGCCGTATAGATCGCCAAGCCGCCCGAAGATCGGAATGGTGATGACGGACGCGAGCATGTACGAGGTCGCGACCCACGCGTAGAAGTCGAAGCCCTTCAGGTCGGCGACGATGCGCGGCAACGCGGTGCCGACGATAGTCTGGTCGAGCGCGACAAGCATCGTGACGAAGGCGATGCCGAGCATCGCGAGCAGCGACTCGCGAAACGGCAGCAGTTGACGGCTGGGATCGTGAACGGCACTGGCGGACCTCATGGCGTGCTCCACCGTAAAGACGTCCGCGTGCGCAGCGGACAGGCTGCCGGGCCTTTGCCCGGGCATGCGGCTCTATCGAGAGTGATACGCGCGTTTAAAAATAGCAAGGGCATTTCCCTGACGGGCGCCCGTCATTGCTGCCGGCTTTGCTGCCCGGCTTTGCTGCCCGCCTTCGCGCCGGCATCCGCTGCAGCCCGGGCGCGAATTCCTGCCTATACTTACCTGGCCGTTTCGGACAAAGGTAAGCGGCCAGCCGCCGCGCAACAGGTGACTCTCTCATCCGTTTACTAACACGAACGAAGGAAACCTCTGGTGAACGACGCCGATCTGGTTGCCGCGGCCCACGCCGCCTTCAATCCCTACGTTCTCGAGCAGTTGAGCAGCCGCATTGGTTTGCCGCCCGACGCAATCAGGCTGGTCGTGGAACGCGCGGCGCCCGGCATCGTGCTGACGATGATGGCGAGTGCAAGCAGCGCCGAAAGCGCGCAACGCCTCTTCCTCGTGATCATGTCCACCGAATCCAATGCGCGCATCGCGGCGCAGCTCGCCGGACTGACAGCGAGTTCGCACGGGCTGAAGGCCGTCGAGCGTTCGGGCCATGAACTGGCGATACGGATCGCCGAGAGCCGCGAGATCGCGTTGATCAGCGACCACATTGCCGCCCTGACGGGCGTGCCGCCGCAAGCCGCGCATGCGCTGACGGATGTCGCGTCGGCCGTGGTGTTCGGCACCGCCAAGCACCATATGCTGCTCGAACAGGGCAGCGTCGCTGACCTGCCGGGCTTGCTCGCCTATCAATGGCCGCTCGCTGCGCCGTGGCTCGCCGAAGGGTATGCGAAGGCGCTCGGATTCGAGAGTTCCGCTGCGTTCGCGGATCGCGTCCCGCAACGGCTCGTCGAACTCGCGGCGGTCATGCCGCGCGCGAGCGCCGTCGCTGGGAACGGGCCACCTGGTTGGGCGACGAACGGAGCGCCGCCATCCGCGGATGCCGCGCGGTCCGGTGCGTACTCTGGCGGCGATCCCTACGGACTGGCGGGTGGCGCTGCGGGCGCGTCTGCTTCTGCTTCTGCGTCTGCTTCTGCTGCTGCGCGTGCGGCACCTGGTGTGCCCACGCAGTTGCTTACGACAGTCGAACGCGCCGCGCCCCGCCCGCGCCGCGTTCCCGTCTGGGCTTGGGGCATACTCGTCGTCATCGTGCTGCTGATCGGCATCATCATGTACGGCTACCAGCAACGGACGGGTACGGACGAAGGGAATCCGCAGGTCACCAGCAGCACGGCATCGGGTACGTTGTCCACGCCGGCGCCAGTGTCCGGCGCATCCGTGTTGCCTGCGGCACAGGCGGCAGCCGATTCGGGTGGGTCGGGAACGGCGGCAGCGTCGGAGGCGGTGGCGTCGTCCGAAGCCGCGTCTGCTGCAGGTGCGGCCGCCGATGTGGGCGGTTCGCCTGCCAGCAGCGCGAACCCGGCCTCGGCGGCAAGCCAGTGAAACGGGCGTTGCGCGATTGCCGCGCCGGGCCGCGATCCGTTGATTGCTTCTCGCCGTGCGCGCACCCGACGAGACGCCGCTTTTCCCTCATGCGAACCTTTGCCCAATTGTGACGAGTCGCACCATGGAACCGTCCACTGATCCCGCCGATCGCGAGCCGTCTCCCGACGCGGCGCGCCGCGAGATACCCGCGAGGCATCCATTTGCCGCGCTCGGCGGCTGGCTCGCGCGCGTCGATCCCGGCACGCATCGACGCATCAAAGGGCTGCGCCTCGTGACGGCCTACGGCCTCGCCTCGGCGCTCGGCACATTGCAGGACGTCACGCATGGATTGCCACGCGATGCATCGGTCGGCCTGCTCGCGGCCAACTTCGCGCTGTGGGCAAGCGTGTCGGAGGCGCGCACGACACGGCCCGAATCGAGCCGCGATCTCGCGCTGCTATGCGCGGCGGCCGCGCTCGGCGCGGCCATGTACGTATGTGTTGCACAGCCATTGCTCTTCTTCGGGCATGCGGGTCCCGAGCTCGTACTGGTCACGGGTGCGTTCCTCGTCGGCTACCTGAAGCGATTCGGCGTGACGGGCGGCGGACTCGGCTCGCAGATCTACATCGGGCAACTGCTGGCCTACGGCGCGAACCTCGTTCCCGCCGATCTGCCCGGCATTGCGATTGCCGGGTTGATCGCGATGCTGGCGTCGATCGTGCCCCGGCAGCTGAGCGGGCCCGCCGAACGGCCAGCCGTCGTCGCCGCGCTGTCGCCCGGGCCCGAGCCCGTGGCCGGACGGCCTTCACCCGAGTTCGTGATGGGACTGCAGGCCGCTAGCGGCGCGCTCGTGATAGTCGCGTTGAACGCCTGGCTGAACCTCGCGGAATCGGTGTGGGCGATCACGGCCTGCACGTACGTGGTCGCGGGGTCCGCGACGGGCACCGTGCAGCGCGTGCGGCGGCGGATCATCGGCACGCTCGTCGGCGTGCCGCTCGGACTCATCTGTTTGCCGATCGCGGAGCATGCGCCGCTGCTGATCTGGCTCGCTGCAGCACTGGCGATGATCGTTTATTCGATGGCGCTGCCCGAGCGATACGACATCGCGTGCGGCGCGTTTGCGTTTACGCTGATCGTCACGCTCGCGGTGAACGGCATTCACTCAATTCCATTTCTCACGGCGCGGGCGTGGGAGACGTTGATTGGTGGGGTGCTGGGGTTGCTGGCGGCGATGGTTATTTTTCCGTTGAGGTTGAGGGGGAAATAGGGGCTGGCTGTTCAAGCACCGTTGTTTGTGCCGGATCGCCGATTCGGAGCGCGGTTCAGTGCGATACGCACCGACACGCGCTGCTCGTGCCGTGGATGCGTCTCGTCAATCTGCATCTTGAACAGTTGGGCTTTGTGCCCGGCAAGCGCATGCACATCATCGCGGACTATCGCTCCGGCAACCTCACCATCTCGGCCGATCGCGGTTAAAACGCAACAAGGGCCGCGTATGCGGCCCTTCTCTATTACCACACTCGCATACCTGGAGAGCAAAAACCAGACACAATATCCATCAGTTCTAGAACTCTGTGCTCAGTGTTTTCGGCTACGCCAAATCTCATTGCACCGAGAAACTCATACACGGATTCAGAGCTAAAACCTTTCTCCCGGTACTTCATCAGAATAGCTCGCAAAAAATTGAAGTCGCAGTCTCCCTCCAATGCGCTACGCAGTTCGCTATCCAGCACGATGTCTAACTCGACCTTCATTGTTTAACCCATTTTCCACGAGTCGAAGCAAGTGCCGCTTGGCAATCAGCCAAAGACATACTTGCGCTTGGTTGGATCGTCCCGTGCTTCGCACTATCTTGTACATACTTGAGGGTCTTCGGAAGATTCGCTGTGTTCAACCATACTTGCGCAATCCTTTCCTGTGCTCCCCCAAACTCTCCGGGCGCCTTTGAGGCGGAACGGCTTCTGCCCGGGATGCGCACGCATCCACTCCGCATCCTCGGCCGCTTCACGCGCGTACCGTGCCGTGCGCTCGTGCTCCGTTTCCAGCCCGTCCGGATACAGCGGGATCTTCGCCGCGTCGACCGGGTTGCCGGCAGGATCGAACGCAGAGATCTCCGTCAGGTCGGAAGTCACCGCCTTCAGCGACCGGCCCACCGGGTCATAGCCGTATTCAGACGCGCCGCGCGTACTGTCGTCGAGGCGCGCCAGTTGCCCCGCCGCGTCATAGCTAGCAGCCGAGACACCTCCGGCGCAACTGGAACCGACCGTTGCATCTGCGAACCGACCCGCCGCTTTATCCGTGGATGAAGCTCTCCGGACGGTGGATCGAGACCGCCGGATTTGCAGCGGGGCAGCGCGTCAGGATCAACGTTGAACACGGTCGCCTGAACATTACCGCTAACGCAACGTTTTGGAAACCTGAACATCAATAGCAACAACGGTTAATAATGGCTCGTCGTTCCATGCGGAAATAAAACTAAACTCCTTGAACCCATCCGCCGGTTCCTCTGCTGCTCTACATGTCTCAACGAGATACGGGCTCTCAGCGCTCTCGGCCAAATGCGATAAATCCTGTCCTTCAGGAGAAGTCGCTTTCATGCCAAGAACCGTATGGAAGATAACTTCGAATGCTCCTCCATCAGTCCGTATAAGGACAGTTAGACAATTTCCTCTGTAAGAGAACGTCTCAATCTGACCATCGGCAACAAGTACCTCACTGCTTTTCATTTTTTAACTTCCCGGAAAGTTTTCTCCCGGAGTGAAGCCAGTACCGCTTCCTGGCGTGTAGCCATCCGGTTTTGATTTAGTTACAAGGCCGCGCCGCGCCGCTTGGCCCCAGCTCACATTATCTGGTTTTGTTTCAACATGATAATGCTCTCCATGATGACGAGGATTAAAGCCTGCCGCGCATGGACATAATCCCTCTGGATGGCTTTCATAGCGAATACGCGTGTTGCTATTTGGGAACCAAGTGTAGCGAGGCGTTCCGTCCGGTGTCGTTCCGACCTTAGTCTTACTGTGTCATAAAATAAAGGCGTCTTCCCAGACTTCGGCAGCATGGACACGCGTCGAGCCCGGCGACCAGCCGGACCGTAAGTTCGT